>CAXNNI010000113.1:0-3019 GCA_964203715.1 Gammaproteobacteria bacterium | reverse complement strand
CTCCATTAATATATACTTGAGGAAATGTTGGCCAATCAGAAAACTTTGGTAAATTTTGAAAAATTTCATGGTCCATTAAAACATTTACATATGAGAACTGCTTTCCACATTGCTTAAGAGCTTCTACCGTTCTGCTTGAAAAACCACATTGAGGCATTTGAGGTGTTCCCTTCATAAATATGATAACTTTATTGCCATCTACTAGCTCTTTTATTTTCTCTAAAATATCCATAATTTTCTCCTTTACACGTATTTTTTAATCCACATTTTGCTGAAACCACAGTTCTGTAGCTGCCACATGCCATAATTTATTACCATCAATTGCGGTTTTATATTCATTCGGCTTTTCTAATAATTTATTTATATAATTCCTATTATACATATTTCGATTATAGCATTTACTTGAATTAAGAATATCATAAACAAAATTATAATATTCACCTCTTATATATTTTAAAGCAGGCATTGGGAAATAACCTTTTTTTCTATCAATTATTTCTTTTGGCAAAATATCATCAGATATTGCTTTCAAAATATTTTTACCATTTCTTGCTAGGTGCAAACTAGGATCTATTTTAACAGAAGCTTCAATTAATTTATGATCCAAAAAAGGCACTCTTGCCTCTAAGCCCCATGCCATTGTCATATTATCAACTCTCTTTACTGGATCTTCTACCACTAACGTTGTAATATCAAAGTTCAAAACATTTCCTATTAAAGTATTTGAATTAATAAAAGAAAATTTTTTTTCAATCATCTCAGACGTAAAATCATAGTTAAATTTATAATTTAAAAGTTCTTTAATTTCCGTATGATCTCTGTCTAAATAGTGCTTTGAAAAATTACTATATTTATTTAGTTCTAAATTTATTTTATTATACCAAAAATATCCAGCAAATCCTTCATCAGCACCTTGACCAGATAAGACAACCTTTACTTCTTTACTAACCAACTCAGATAACATATAAAAAGCAACTGCATCTTGTGCAACCATAGGTTCAGACATTGCTCTAAATGCTTCAGGCAAGCTAGAAAGTACTTGATTATTATTTATAATAAATTTTTTATGATTAGTCTTAAATTTTTTTACTAATTTATCAGAATAAATAAATTCACTTCCCTTCTCATTAATATCATCTTCAAAACCTATACTATAAGTCTTCAGTTTCGAGAAATTATTTTTTGCTAAAGCAACTATTAAGCTTGAGTCTAAGCCACCAGACAACAAAACTCCGATATCAGTGTCAGATGCTGATAATCTTTTTTCTATTGAATTTATTAATAAATTTTTTATAAGTTCTTTAGCCTCATTTTCATTTTTAATATACGATCCTTTATCAAAACTTTCTAATTTCCAAAACCTGCTGACTTGTAATTTATTACTTTTGTCTATGATCAAAAAATAACCTGGACTTAATTTTTTAATATTTTCAAAAAGCGTATCTGGGGCAGGAACAACAGAATGCAATGAAAAATGCATATGCAATGATTTTATGTCTATATTTAAATTAATATCTTTTTTTGAAATAACCGATTGCAAATTTGAGCCAAATCTAAAAAAATTATTTGTATGAGTATAGTAAAGTGGCTTTACACCAAATCTATCTCTTGCTAAAAAAAGTTTTTTATTATTAATTTCCCATACTGCAAAAGCAAAGTCACCTTCAAATTTTTCTAAACACTTATGACCCCATTCTTTATATGCTTTTAAAACTACCTCTGTATCACCAGAAGTTTTAAAAAAATGCCCTTTTTTAATAAGTTGAGTTCTTAGCTCTTTATAATTATATATGCAACCGTTATATACCATGACTAGCTGCGCCTCTTTATCTTCAAAAGGCTGATTTGAAGCACTAGACAAATCAATTATTGATAATCGGGTATGTCCTAATGCAATACAGTCATTAACAAAAAATCCAGAGTAGTCTGGTCCTCTTGACTTTATTTTGTCTAGCAATATATCAATATTATGATTACTATTGTTAGTATAGTTATTAAAGAAATATTCGCCTACAATTCCACACATTGTATTATTATAACAATAATATTTGATAAAGGTTTAAATGAAATTAGAATTATTAAAAAAAAAAATTATTAAATGGAGTGAAGAACTTGGTTTTGATGGAGTTGGCTTCACGGATATAGATTTAAAAGAAGATGAGGTGCATTTATTAAACTGGCTCAAAAATAATTTTCATGGCGAAATGCATTATATGCAAAAACATGGGATAAAAAGGTCTCGTCCTGATAACTTAGTACCGGGTACTATCAGAATAATTTCATTTAGAATGAACTATCTAAAAAATAATACCCATAATTCAAAGGAAGTACTTGAAAATAAAAATCTTGGATACATATCAAGATATGCATTAGGCAAAGATTATCATACTGAGATAAGAAATCGACTTCATGAAATTGCAAAAAAAATAAATAAAGAAGTTGATGGTTTTAAATATAGAGCTTTTGTAGATTCTGCTCCAGTTCTAGAAAAAGCAATTGGACAAAAATCTGGCCTAGGGTGGATAGGAAAAAATACTTTATTAATAAATAAAAATAATGGTTCATATTTTTTTCTTGGTGAAATATATACAAACATAAATTTTAAAATAAGCAAGACATCTAAAAATTATTGCGGCGAGTGTGAAGCATGTATAAAAATTTGCCCAACTAAAGCAATAACAGCTCCGTATGTACTTGATGCTAAAAAATGTATTGCTTATTTAACTATAGAGCTGAAAGGAACGATACCAACACAGTATAGGGATAGTATTGGGAATAGAATTTTTGGGTGTGATGATTGTCAAATCATATGTCCATGGAATAGATTTAGTTCGGAAACAAGAATTAAAGAATTTAGCCACAATAATGAATTAGATTCACCAACGCTAATAAGCTTATTTAATTGGACAGAGGAAGAATTTAAAAGAAATACCAAAAATACTGCTATTAATAGAATATCTTATTTTCAATGGTTAAGAAATATAGCTATTGGCTTAGGCAATTCTAAAAAAAATTGTAT
>CAXNNI010000112.1:0-3032 GCA_964203715.1 Gammaproteobacteria bacterium | reverse complement strand
CAACTGTTATGATTGAGCACGATATGGGAGTCGTTATGGATATCTCTGATCATGTCGTGGTTTTAGACTACGGGAAAAAAATTGGAGATGGTACGCCGCAAGAAGTCCTTGCAAACCAAGACGTTATAAACGCATATTTAGGTGTTAGTAATTAAAAATAGAGGCATTAATATATGGATTTTATTTATGTAATTGAAGTTATAGTTGGAGGATTACTATCAGGAGTAATGTACTCCTTAGTTGCTATTGGCTTTGTATTAATTTATAAATCATCTGGAATTTTTAATTTTGCACAAGGAACAATGCTGTTATTTGCATCATTAACATTTGTGAAGATGACTGAAAATGGTATTGATTTTTGGACAGCATTACTTGTTTCTGCAGGTATTATGGTAATTCTTGGTATTGCTACAGAAAAATATGTTATAAGACCATTAGCTAACCAAGATTTATTGGCTTTATTTATGGCAACAGTTGGTTTAGCAACTTTTCAAGAGGGATTTTCTCAATTTATATGGGATTCAGATATTCATGGACTTCAGTTGAGTAAATTTTTAGATTTAGCTTTGCTGGAATCGACTCCTATAGCGGTTTCAGAATATATAACAGGGTTTGATATTTTAATTCCAAAATTTGATATTTTTGCATCTATTGTAGCTGGATCATTAATTATCATTTTAGCTATATTTTTCCAAAAAACAAAAACAGGCTTGTCATTAAGAGCAGTTTCAGATGATCATATGGCTGCTATGGCTGTAGGCATTCCGTTACAAAGAGTTTGGGCTATCGTATGGGCTGTTACAGGAATAATTGCCTTAGTTGCTGGTTTATTATGGGCAGAAAGAATAAGTGTTTCCTTTACTTTAATAGAAGCGGTTATGAAAGCACTTCCTGTTATCATGATTGGTGGTCTTACATCTATACCAGGTGCAATTTGTGGTGGTCTTATCATTGGTGTTGGCGAAAAGCTAGGAGAAGTATTTTTAGCTGATTACATAGGTGGACAAGGTATTGAGTTATGGTTTGCATACTTTATGGCTTTAATGTTTTTAGTGGTTAGGCCTCAAGGTATGTTTGGTGAAAAATTAATCGAAAGGGTTTAGTGAGATGATTTATAGAGAAACTGGAAATTTTGTAACAAGTTACTTAAAAGATAGAGATATATTTCCATTATCTTTTGACAAGATTATGCTTGGACTTGGTCTATTGTATTTATTTTTATACGTACCTACTACTTCCGAGTATTTTTTAAGCGCTCATGTAATCCCAATTTTGGCAGTAGGTTTGGCGACGGTTGGTCTGAATATTTTAACTGGTCTTACAGGTCAACTTTCTCTTGGTACAGCAGGATTTATGTGTGTTGGTGCTTTCGGAACATTTAATTTAATGTTAAGACTGCCGGAAGACTATATGTCTCTTCCAGTGGCTTTGTTATCTTCAGGAATTTTTTCAGGAATAGTTGGGGTAATTTTTGGTTTACCAGCAATAAGAATTAAAGGTTTTTATTTATTGGTGTCAACTTTAGCTGCTCAATATTTTGTCTGGTGGTTTTTTAATACATATACATATTTTTTAAATTATACTTCTTCTGGCGTAGTAGCTATTCCTCCTTCTATGTATGACTATTGGGGATTAGGAGATTTTTTCGGAGTTGATATGCAAGGGTACCCAGCAAGATATATATTAGCTTTAGTATTATGCATAGGGTTAACTTATTTTGCTAAAAATTTACTAAGAAGTAACACAGGTAGAAACTTTATGTCAGTTCGAGATAGGGACATTGCTGCAAGTGTTATGGGTATAAGCGTTCCGAAAACGAAACTTATAGCCTTCTTTATAAGTTGCTTTTATTGTGGAGTGGCGGGGGGAATATATTCATTTTTATATATTGGTAACGTTGATTTAATGATTTATGAAATAGATCGATCTTTTACAATTTTATTTATGATAATAATTGGTGGCTTAGGATCAATATCAGGATCTTGGCTAGGAGCAATATTTGTATACGAATTTCCAATTTTGTTTACGTTGTTAAGTGATGCTTTATTTAAAGGTGCTCTTAATACTGCGGTCGTAGAAAATGTATCAAATATGGTTTATGGTATATTTATTATTGGTTTGTTAATAAGAGAACCGGGTGGTTTAGCAGCTTTATGGGCTACAACGAAACAAAAATTAAGAGTGTGGCCATTTCCACATTAATTTATAAAATATAGAGGAAAAATGTCTAACTCATTGTTGAAAGTTAATAATATTGAAGTTGTTTATAATCATGTAATTTCAGCTTTACGTGGTGTTACTTTAGATGTTGGAGAAGGAAAAATAGTATCAATATTAGGTGCAAATGGTTCTGGAAAAACTACTACACTTAAAGCATGTTCAAATTTACTTCAAGCAGAGCGTGGAGAAGTTACTAAGGGCAGCATAGAATATAAAAATAAAGACATAGTCAAATGTAGTGCATTTGAACTTGTTAAAGATGGTGTTGTTCAGGTTTTAGAAGGTAGACACTGTTTTGCTCATTTAACAGTTGAAGAAAATATATTAAGTGGCTCATTTATTAGAGAAAATCCAAAAGAAGCCAAAAAAGATCTTGAGAGAGTTTTCGATCATTTTGAAAGAATAAGAATTAGAAAAAATAGCTTAGCAGGATACATATCTGGAGGAGAACAGCAGATGGTAGCTATGGGAAGAGCATTGATGTCTAGGCCAAAACTAATTTTATTAGACGAGCCATCTATGGGTCTTGCTCCTAAATTAGTCGAGGAAATTTTTACAATTGTAAAGAATTTGAATAAAGAAGGAGTTAGTTTTCTAGTAGCAGAGCAAAATGCCATGGTTGCACTTAAGTATGCTGATCAAGGCTATATAATTGAAAATGGAAGAATTATTTTAAATGGAGATGCTAAGGATCTTATAGAAAGAAAAGATGTTAAAGAAATGTACTTAGGTGTTGGAAAAGAAGGAAAGGTTAGCTTTAAAAATATAAAGTATTATCATAGAAGAAAACCATCGTTTTCCTAAAACTTTAG
>CAXNNI010000111.1:0-3068 GCA_964203715.1 Gammaproteobacteria bacterium | reverse complement strand
ATAAAAATGAAATTTTTATTGTTTTTATTGCTACTCTATTGGGATTTTTTACAATATTCTCTTCACTTCTTAAATTTTACCAAGTTAGTAAATTTGATTTTAAAAAAAGTTTATATACTAATATGTTGTCCATCTCAAAATCTAATATTGCAAATATTTTAGCGCATACTGGCATAGGTTTTTTAATTATTGGAATCACCATAAGCACATATTTTTCTTCACAAAAAGAAATTATTATGAAAAGGGGTGATGTGTTATTTATTGAAAATATTAATATTAAGTTTATAGATGTAAAAAAAAGATCTTTTGATAATTATGATTCTATTTCTTTTGTATTTGATGGATATGAAAAAAATAATTACTTTACATCTTTTTATCCTGAAAAGCGTATATACAAAATACAAAAAAGCATTATGACTGAAGCAGCTATTCACTCAAATTTATTAAGAGATATATATCTCTCTCTTGGTGATAATGTATCTGAGAATTCATGGGTTGTAAGAATATATTATAAGCCATTTCTTCAGCTATTATGGTTTGGAGTTATTTTGATGATTCTGGGTGGATTGTTAGGGATATTCGCAATGCGTAAACAAAAATATAATCTAAAATTATGAATTATGAATTATAAATTATCATTTTTTACGTTTGTATTATTTGCTTTTATTTTCTTTTTTTTATACTCTGGATTAAATAAGGATCCAACGTTTATTCCATCTCCTTTAGTTGGAAAAAAGATACCAAATTTTCAATCTATTACACTAGTTGATAATAAAAGTATTTCAAGTAATAGTCTGTTAGGAAAGTTTTATATAATAAATGTGTGGGCAAGTTGGTGTTATGCGTGCACCTTGGAGCATGATGATTTACTTAATATTACAAAAAAAAATACAATAGATGTATATGGTTTAAATTATAAAGATAATAAGTTTTCTGCAATTCAACTGTTAAAAGAAAAAGGCAACCCTTATAAAGAAAATATAATGGATTATAATGGAGATATAGCTATAAATTTTGGCGTATACGGGGTTCCCGAAACTTTTTTAATAAATGAGAAAGGTATTATAGTTCATAAACATGTAGGACCTATTGATGAAAGCTATTATAAAACAATTATTTTTCCAAAAATTAAAAAATGAATAAAAAATTTATTTTTTCTTTACTTATTTTTTTATTTTCTAATTTTTCTATAGCTAGCAATGAAAATAAATATAATGAAATTATTGAAAACTTGAGATGTCTTGTTTGTCAAAATCAGTCATTATCTGAATCAGATTCAGATTTAGCTAAAGATTTAAGACTGAAAGTTAAAAAGATGGTAGATCAGGGAATAGAAGCAGATATTATATACAAATTTATGTCTTCAAGATATACAGATTATGTTTTATATAATCCTCCAGTAAAGAAATCAACTTGGTTTCTATGGTACAGTCCTTTTATAATTTTGCTTATTTCGTTTTTTTATATTTTTATAAATTTTAGAAGGAATAAAAAAGAGAAGATAACAAAAGATTTTAACTACAAGGATGCACCTAGTTTCACTACTAAAATTAAAAATTTTAAAATCAAATATTTTTATATTTCATTAATATTTATTATTCCTATAGTGTCTTTTTCAATATATTTATATTCTAGTGAATTAATGCGCTATAAAATTCAATATTTTTTTGAATCTAAAAATCCAACTATTAATATTACTATTTCAATTCACAATGACTTAGTACCAAAAATTACTGGGAATGAAATTTTATTTGTTTATGCTAGAAATAATAATGGCATGAGAATACCTCTAGCTATTAACATTTTTAATGTTAAAAAATTGAAAAGGAATTATAATGTCGTATTAGATAATACTATGTATATGCTTAGCGACCATAAATTGTCGTCAGCAAATGAAGTTGTTGTTACTGCAAAAATAGCAAAACATAAACTTGCAAAAATTATGCCAGGAGATTATATTGGCGAATCATTGCCTTTTAAGCTTAGCTCAGAAAATTATTTGTTGCTTAATATTGATTCCATTGTGATGATTGAATAATGAAATATATATCAACTTATTTAGCTTATAAATTTTTAAAATCTAAAAAAAGTAGTCGATTTACTTCTATAATTTCTAAATCATCTATAATTGGAATATCGTTAGGTATTGCCGTGATTATCGTTGTTATGTCTATTATGAATGGTTTTCATAGAGAGATGAGAGATAAGATATTAAGTATGGTCTCTCATGTAATTATTACTGAAAATAACTATTCCTTAAAAAATTGGAGTAATTTAAAATCAAAAATTGATAAATTTAAAATGGTTCAAGATTCTGCACCGTTCGTAGAAGGACAAGCAATGATAAGTTTTAGGGGTAATGTGCAAGGCATACATGTAAAAGGTATAATTCCAAAATTTGAAAAAAATGTAACTAGTATTGCAACAAATATAGTTGATGGTGATTTGTATAGTATTGGGTTAAAGCCTTATCAAATTTCTATAGGTATAGATTTGGCAAACAGTATGAATTTAGAAGTTGGCGATAAAATAACATTAGTCATTCCAAGAGTAAGTTCAACTTTAATAGGTATTGTACCTAAAATAAAAAGATTTGAAATTGGTTCAATATTTAATTCTGGAATGTATCAGTATGATACAAATTTAGTTTTTATTGCCATGAGAGAGGCTCAGCTTTTATATGATATGAATGAAAATGTTAGCGGATTAAGATTAAAGCTTTATGATATTTTTAATGCTCAAATCGTAACAAAATCTATAAAGAAGGATATTGGTGCGGATTACGCGATTATAGATTGGACAATGATGAATCAAAATTTTTTCAAAGCACTTCAAATGGAGAAGACTATGCTTATGATTTTAATGTTATTGATAGTATTAGTAGCAACATTTAATATTGTATCATCTTTATTTATGGTTGTATCTGAAAAGAGATTTGATATAGCAATACTAAAAACTATAGGAATGAATTCTAAACAAATAATGAGTATATTTATTTTTCAGGGATGTTTTTTAGGATTTTTTGGAATAATTTTTGGAGTTTCTTTAGGCTTATTTATTTCATATAA
>CAXNNI010000110.1:0-3097 GCA_964203715.1 Gammaproteobacteria bacterium | reverse complement strand
TTAACTCTTCTGCAGATTTTTTTCTTATGTCTTTTTTAATCATTTTAATTTCACCTACATTATAGCTCTTGTTACAAATTCAGTTTGAAATGGTAATTTTGCCGCAGCTAGTTTAAATGCTTTTCTTGCTACATCTTCTTCTACCCCTTCCATTTCATAGAGAACTCTTCCTGGTTGAATTTTAACAATCCAATATTCAACATTTCCTTTACCTTTACCCTGTCTAACTTCTAAAGGTTTTTTTGTTACTGGAACATCAGGAAAAACTCTTATCCACACTTTTCCACCTCTTTTTATATGTCTTGTCATAGCTCTTCTTGCAGCTTCAATTTGCCTAGCTGTCATTCTTCCACGAGCAATAGCTTTTAAACCAAACTCTCCAAAATTGACTTTAGATCCTCTTTCTGCGAGTCCGCGATTTTTTCCTTTCTGCTGTTTACGATATTTAGTTTTTTTTGGCTGTAACATTTTTTTTAACCTTAATTGTTAGATTCCTCGTTAGTTTCACCACCATATATCCACGTTTTAATTCCGATAATTCCATAAGTTGTTAGCGCCTCTGCAAAACCATAATCTATTTTTGCTCTTAGTGTATGTAATGGCACTCTTCCTTCTCTATACCATTCCGATCTAGCTATTTCTGCGCCATTTAATCTTCCAGCTATATTTACTTTAATGCCTAAGCACCCATATCTCATTGAGTTTTGAACAGCTCTTTTCATAGCTCTTCTGTACATAATTCTTTTTTCTAATTGTGACGCTATATTTTCAGAAACTAATTGAGCATTTAATTCAGGCTTTCTTATCTCTTCAATATTAATTTTTACATTATTTATATTAATACCAATCATTAATGCTATTTTTTTTCTAAATATTTCTATATCTTCACCTTTTTTTCCAATTACAATTCCAGGCCTTGCTGTATGTATAGTAATCTGTGCTGCTTTTGCAGGCCTTTGAATTGTTATTTTACTTACAGATGCATGCGCTAGTTTTTTCTTTAAATAATCTCTTATCATTATATCTTTTAATAAAAATTCTGGATATTCCTTTCCTTGAGCATACCACTTGGAATTATGTTCAGAAGATATACCTAATCTAAAACCTACTGGATGAACTTTTTGTCCCATAATATTTTACTCGTCTGACAAACCTATTGTTATATGACTTGATCTTTTTATAATTCTATTTGCATTACCTTTTGCTCTAGCTCTAAATCTTTTTAGTGAAGGCCCAACATTCACATAAACTGTTTTAACCTTTAATGCGTCAATATCTGCTCCCTTATTATGCTCTGCATTTGCTATCGCAGATTCTAGAACTTTTTTAACAATCTCAGAACTTTTTTGCTTACTATAATGCAAAATATTTAAGGCATCAGAAACTTTTTTACCTCTTATTGCATCAATAGTTAATCTACACTTTTGAGGTGAAATTCTTGAATATTTTAAAATTGCTTTTACTTCCATTATTTTGACTTCCTATCTCCAGAGTGACCTTTAAATGTTCTTGTGATTGCAAATTCACCAAGTTTATGACCAACCATATTTTCTGATATCAAGACTGGCATATGCTGTCTACCATTATGAACAGCTATTGTTAAGCCAACCATTTCAGGTAAAACCATTGATCTTCTCGACCATGTTTTTATTGGTTTTTTATTGTTAGATTTTATAGCATCATCAACTTTTTTCATTAAATGATGATCTATAAATGGTCCTTTTTTTAGTGATCTTGGCATAATATTATTTAATTACTTTTTTTTAATTATAAAATTGTCAGTTCTTTTATTCGATCTTGTTTTATAACCCTTTGTAGAAATACCCCATGGTGTAACTGGATGTCTCCCGCCTGAAGTTTTTCCTTCTCCTCCACCATGAGGATGATCAACTGGATTCATTGCAACACCTCTAACTGTAGGCCTAACTCCTCTCCATCTCTTAGCCCCTGCTTTTCCTAATTTAGCTAAATTGTGCTCAGTATTTGAGACTTCTCCAATCGTAGCAACGCATTCTTTTGGAATCTTCCTCATTTGACCGGAACGCAATCTTATCAAAGCAAAGGGCCCATCTTTAGCCACTAGCTGAACCGATGCCCCAGCGCTTCGTGCTATTTGTGCTCCTTTTTTTGGTTGCATCTCAACACAATGTATATTTGTTCCTAATGGTATTTGGCTTAATGGCATGCAATTACCTATTTTTATTGGGACATTATTTCCTGATAGGATTTCATCTCCAATATTTAATTTATTAGGAGCAATTATATATCTTCTTTCCCCGTCTTTATAAAGAACAAGCATAATATGAGCAGATCTGTTTGGATCATATTCAAGTCTTTCGATTTTTCCAGGAACATCATGCTTATTTCTCTTAAAATCAATTATTCTATACTTTTGCTTATGTCCGCCGCCTATATGTCTTGTTGTTATTCTCCCAGCATTATTTCTACCACCTGTTGCATTCTTTGATTCAACAAGTTTTGAAAATGGTTTTCCTTTATAAAGACCTTCTGTTTTAATGCTTACAGTAAATCTTCTTCCAGGCGATGTAGGTTTAAATAATACTGTGGTCATTTTAAGCAGTCCCACCTAAATCAATATCTTGGCCTTCTTTAAGAGTAACATAGGCTTTCTTGTAACTTTTTCTCTTACCACGAATTTTTCCAAAAACTTTTTTCTTACCATAAACTGTTAAAATATTTACATTGGTAACCTCTACATTAAAAAATTTTTCTACAGCTTCCTTGACATCTATTTTTGTCGCTTCAGATACAACTTTAAAAGTTTGCTGCTTAACTTTGTCAGCAATTCTTACTGCTTTCTCAGAAACATGAGGCATCAATATTATTTTATGTAAATTACTTATTTTCATAACTACACCGAAAACCTTTTTTCAAAACTTAAAAGCGCATCTTTTAATATTAAAATTTTTTTAAACGACAACAATAAAGATGGATCTAAGTAGTCAACTGTTGTTATTCCAACATTTTGAATATTTCTTGTAGCCATAAATACTTTATCATCTATATGACTAATAATAATTAAAACAGATATAAGATTATATGATTTTAAAAATTTACTCATCTCTTTCGTTTTAGC
>CAXNNI010000109.1:0-3102 GCA_964203715.1 Gammaproteobacteria bacterium | reverse complement strand
AAATCAACAAAAACAGAAATTTGATCATGAAGAATTGTAGCTGCTTGCCTAATACATTCTTCTGGATCTATTGCTCCATTAGTTTCAAGCTCAATTATTAATTTATCTAAATCTGTTCTTTGCTCTACTCTAGCAGACTCTACTTTATAAGATACTTTTCGTATAGGACTAAAATTTGCATCCAACAAAAGTGACCCAATTTTTCTTCTAGCATCTTCCTGTCTTTGATTTGCAGGCGAATAACCTATGCCCTGCATAACATGCATATCTATTTCTAATTCTGTATTTTTGGATGTAATATTGGCAATTATATGATCTGGATTGACTATTTCAATATCATTTTTTAACTCAATATCACCTGCTGTAACTATGCCAATCTCTTTTTTATGTAATTTCAAAATAACATTGTTATTACCATTCATCTTAAATGCTACACCCTTTAAGTTTAACATTATATCTATAGCATCTTCTTGAACACCATTAATAGAATTATATTCATGTTCAATCCCCCTGATAAATATTTCTGTAATGGCTGATCCAGAAATTGATGAAAGCATAATTCTTCTTAGAACGTTTGCAAGGGTATATCCAAAGCCTATTTCTAAAGGCTCTAATGTTACTTTTGTAACATTTTTGGATATATTTTCTATATTTACAATTTTTGGTTTTAATAAGTTATTAAAATTTGTCACAATAAATACCTCTTTTATTTGGAATATAATTCAACTACTAATGATTCATTTATATCTGAAGGTAAATCTATTCTTTTAGGAATAGATTTAAAAACTCCTTCCATTTTTTTACTATCAACTGAGACCCATATTGGTACATCTTCATATTTATCACACATCGCTAACGAATCTTGTATTCTTATTTGCTTCTTAGCTTTTTCCTTTACAGAAACTATATCATTAGGTAAAACTTGACACGAGGGTATGTTGATATTTCGCCCATTTACTAAAATTGATTTGTGACTCACGAGTTGTCTAGCTTCAGCCCTAGTTGAACCAAAACCCATTCTAAAAACAACGTTATCAAGTCTACATTCTAGTAATTTTAAAAGGTTTTCACCTGTTGACCCATCTTGCCTAGCTGCTCTTTTATAATACAATCTGAATTGTTTTTCTAATAAGCCATAAATTCTTTTTAACTTTTGCTTTTCCCTTAATTGCAAACCATAATCTGACAACCTAGTTTTCTTTTCGGTATGCTGTCCTGGCGGAACATCTATTTTACACTTTGATTCGAGAGATCTTCTTCTGCTTTTCAACAAAAGGTCAGCTCCCTCTCTTCTCATTAATTTACATTTTGATCCTAAGTATCTAGCCACTTTTTATACTCTCCTTTTTTTTGGTGGTCTACAACCATTATGAGGTATTGGTGTAACATCATTTATATCTGTAATTTTATAACCTAAATTATTTAAAGCTCTAACTGCCGACTCTCTTCCAGGCCCAGGGCCTTTGACAAGAACATATAAATTTTTTAAACCATGTTCTTTACCAAGGTTTCCTGCTTTTTCTGCTGCAACTTGAGCTCCAAAAGGCGTACTTTTTCTCGACCCCCTAAAACCTGAACCACCTGCTGTTGCCCAGCATAAAGTATTTCCTTGTCTATCTGTAATAGTTACTATTGTGTTATTAAAAGTTGAATTAATAACAGCAATACCGTCTATTACAATTCGCTTAACCTTTTTTTTGGTTTTTTCATTTATTTTTGTTTTTGCCATTTTTATTCCTAATTATTTTCTTATTGCCTTTTTTGGCCCTTTTCTTGTTCTTGAGTTATTTTTTGTTCTTTGTCCGCGACATGGAAGACCTTTTCTGTGTCTTATTCCCCTGTAAGTCCCTAAGTCCATTAATCTTTTTATATTTAATGTAACTTCTCTTCGTAAATCACCTTCTATGTTATATTTTATAACTTCAGATCTAACACTTTCAATTTCTTCATCTGTAAGCTCTTTTATTTTTACAGATGGAACTAATTTTAAGCTCTCGCAAATTTTTTTTGCTATTGCGGGACCTATCCCATAAATGGACTGCAAAGCAATTACAATATGCTTATTATCTGGTACATTTATTCCTGCTATTCTAGCCATTATATTTCCTTTAAAATTTTATATATATTAACAATATAGTTAATTTGCTCAATCATTATTGTCATTATTTAGCCTTGTCTTTGCTTATGCCTTGGATTAATACAAATTACTCTTAAAATGCCAAATCTTTTTATAACTTTACAATTTCTGCATATTTTTTTAACTGATGCGCGTACTTTCACTTTTTATACCCTCTTAAATTTGTTTTTTTCAACAAGCTCCCATACTGATAATTCATCATATGTGACTGTAACTGACCAATGAAATCCATTATAACTACAACAATTATTAATAAAGATGTGCCTCCAAAATAAAAAGGTACATTTAGTCCTATAATTAAAAATTCTGGCAGTAAGCATACTAAAGTTATATATATAGCTCCTACAGCTGTTAGTTTAGTGAGAACATTATCTATATAATTTGCTGTCTGTTCACCTGGCCTAACTCCTGGTATAGAAGCACCTGATTTTTTTAAATTTTCTGAGGTTTCTCTTGAGTCATAAACAAGTGCAGTATAGAAAAAGCAGAAAAAAATTATTGCTAACGCATAAAAAGTTACATAAAGAGGTTGTCCAGGTGCTAGTGTAGATGAAATATCTTTTAACCAGCTCATGTTATTTGCCGAGCCTGCCCACTGACCTATAGTTGATGGGAATAAAATTATACTAGATGCAAATATTGGTGGTATAACACCTGCCATATTTAATTTAAGAGGCAAATATGTTGATTGTGCTTGAACCATTTTTCTTCCTTGAAGCCTTCTTGCATAATTTACCGTAATTTTTCTTTGTCCACGTTCAATAAATACTACAAATGCAGTAACCGCTACTGCTAATACTAAAATAAATATAACAATTGCAGAGCTTATCTCACCCGTGCTAGCCAACTCTAAAGTTCCACCAATTGCAGTTGGAAGACCTGCTACTATACTAACAAATATTATTATTGATATTCCATTACCAATACCTTTCTCTGATATTTGTTCACCAAGCCACATCAAGAAC
>CAXNNI010000108.1:0-3114 GCA_964203715.1 Gammaproteobacteria bacterium | reverse complement strand
ATAATAAATTTTGGGTTGTTATTATTTTACATAGCTAGAAATAAAAAGATAAAAAGAATTAGATATACTACCTCGCATCCAAATAATTTTGATGAACAAATTTTTTTGGCCTATCAAAAAATTCCTCAGTTAGTAAGTCATTTGCATCTTCCAATACAAAGTGGATCAGATAAAATTTTAGCATTAATGAAAAGAGGTTATACTGTTTTGGAGTATAAATCTATTATAAGAAGATTAAAAAATATTAGGCCGGAGATGACTTTTTCATCTGATTTTATTGTTGGTTTTCCAGGTGAAACTGAAGAAGATTTTTATAAAACTATAGAGATTATAAAAGAAATAGAGTTTGATCATTCTTATTGTTTTATCTACAGTAAAAGGCCAGGGACTCCAGCAGCAGCTTTAGAAGATAATGTATGTGAAATAGAGAAAAAAAAGAGATTAAAAATTTTACAAGAAACTATTGATAAAATTTTAGAAAAAAGATCAAGCTCTATAATTGGAAAAACATTTGAAATTCTAGTGGAATGTATGTCATCAAAATATAGCAATATGGTTACAGGTAGAACTAAAAATAATAAATTAATTAGTATAATAGGCAATAAAAATCTTATAGGTAAGATCCTAAATATTCAAATTAAAGAGTTAAACAATAAAACCTTAATAGGTGAGATAGTATAAATATATATTAATGGAAAAAATTGAAATAAAATTAGATCCTCTGGATAATAAAAGATTACTAAATTTATGTGGTCCTTTAAATAATAATATAAAAGAGATTGAGTTAAGATTTGATGTTGTTATAAATCAAAGAGGAAATTTCTTCAATTTTTTAGGAAATACTTCAAATATTACGTTAGCGTCTGAGGCTCTAAAAAACTTATATGTAGAAACAAAAAAAATTGATATTACAACAGATTTATTAAGAAACTTTTTAAGTCAGCCGGAGATTTTACATGAGAAAAAAGTTATTTTAAAAAAAGAAGATTTTAATTTTTTAGAATTTAAAAATTATAAAGTTAAAGTTTCCACAAGTAGTCAAAACCAATTTTTAAAAGAAATTAACAAAAATGATCTTGTTTTTTCTATTGGAGCAGCAGGTTCTGGAAAAACTTTTATTGCTATTGCTGCTGCTTTAAATTTCTACGAATTAGGTAAGGTTAAAAAAATTATTTTGGTAAGACCTGTAGTGGAAGCTGGAGAAAATCTTGGTTTTTTACCAGGAGATATATCACAGAAAATTGATCCATATTTAAGGCCTATGTTCGATGCTTTTAATGTTATAATGAATGCTGGTTTTTTAAATAAAATGATTGATCAAAATATTATAGAATTTGCACCTTTAGCATATATGAGAGGAAGAACATTAAATGATTCTTTTATAATATTAGATGAGGCGCAAAATAGTACTAAAGAGCAAATGAAAATGTTTTTAACTAGAATGGGTAAAAATTCTAAAGTTGTTGTCACTGGAGATATTACTCAGATTGATCTCTCAAATGCATTTTCTGGATTATTACATGTATTGCCAATAGTTTCAGATATTCAAGAGATAAGTATTTGTAAATTTTCAGAAAACGATATTCTTAGACATTCTTTAGTTAAAAAAATAATAAAAGCCTACGCAAAAGATACATAATGATAAAGTGTATTCTTATAAACCATATGAAAAATGAATTTGTTCCAGATGTAGGAGATTTTAATAGATGGTTAAGTGTTTTAAAATATGATGGAAATGCCGAATTAAATGTTAAAATTGCCACAGAATGTGAGATGCGAAATTTTAATAAATTATATAAAAATCAGGATAAAATATCTGATACTTTAGCATTTCCTTTTGAAAACTTAATTTTAGATAAAAAAGTAATTTTAGGTGATATTGCTATGTGTGCAAAAAAAATTAATAATGATTCAATCAAATTTAATAAAGAAAAAACTGATAGATGGGCACATCTTGTTATTCATAGCGCACTCCATATTCTTGGATATAAACACGATAGTGAAGAAAATCAAAAAAATATGGAAAATATAGAAATTGATATTTTAAAAAAACTTGATATTTTAAATCCATATGAATATATTTAAAAAATTTATTACAAGAATTTGCGAAAATAATCTTGATAAAAAAGAAATTATTTCTCAGTTAAGAAGATATTGCGATAATAAAATTATTAATAATGAATTACTATCTATGATACTTGGTGTTTTTAAGGTACAAGAAATGCGCGTAAAAGATATAATGATTCCACGTTCTAGTATGGTTATCATAAAAAAAAATTCTTCATTAGAAGAAATTCTTCCTCTAATAATCTCCTCATCACATTCGAGATTTCCTGTTATATTAGAAAATAAAGATGAGATAGTAGGTATTTTACTTGCAAAAGATCTTTTGAAATTTGTAAGTAAAGATAATATTAATTTTAATATCGAGGATATTATTAGACCTAGTGTAATAATACCTGAAACTAAGAAATTGAACGCATTGCTTGCCGAATTTAAATCTGGAAGAAATCATTTAGCGGTAGTTGTTGATGAATATGGAGGTGTATCTGGACTAGTAACAATTGAGGACGTTTTAGAGCAAATAGTTGGAGATATTGTAGATGAGCATGACGTAGTAAAATCAGTAAATAATATTAAAAAGATTAAAAGTACAACTTATATGATTAAAGGTATAACAACATTAGATGATTTTAATAGTTATTTTAATTTTGATTATAAAAGTGACAAGTATGAGACAATAAGTGGTTTACTAATTGAAAAATATAAAAGGTTTCCGAAAAATAATGATATAATTAAATTTGATAATTTAATTTTCCTGATTAAGAAATCAGATCAAAGAAGAATACATGATATTTTAGTAGAAGTTAAAAAAAAATAGGAAGTTATGCAATATTTATTATCTCTTTTTATGGGAGTTTTATACTCATTATCTTTTTCTCCTTTCAATATCTATATTATGGCTTTTATTAGCATTATAACTTTAATGCTGATATTAGATCTAGATAATACAAAAGAATCGTTATATAAATCATTACTATTTTCTATAGGTTATTTTTTTTTGGGAACGTATTGGCTAGATAATGTGATACATTATTATACTAGTATAAATTT
>CAXNNI010000107.1:0-3138 GCA_964203715.1 Gammaproteobacteria bacterium | reverse complement strand
TAGCTATAATAGCTTCAGCTGAAAATATGCCAAGTGGTTCAGCTACAAATCCTGGTGATATTGTAACTACAATGTCTGGGCAAACTGTAGAGATTCTCAATACAGATGCTGAAGGAAGACTAGTCTTATGTGATGCATTAACATATGCCGCAAGATTCAAACCAAAACATGTTATAGATATTGCAACATTAACTGGTGCAGTTGTTGTCGCTCTAGGAAAAGTTGCTAGTGGTGTTCTTTCAAATGATGATAAGCTTACCAAAATATTAAAATATTGCTCGAATATTAGTCATGATTACATATGGGAGCTGCCTTTATGGGATGAATTTCAAGATGAATTAAATAGTAATTTTGCAGATATTGCTAATATTGGAAAAGGACAAGCTGGAACAATAACAGCGGCATGTTTTTTATCAAGGTTTACTAGTGAATATAGCTGGGCTCATTTAGATATTGCAGGTACTGCGTGGGATGATGGAGAAAATAAAGGAGGAACTGGAAGACCTGTATCTCTGCTCACCCATTTCATACTAGAAAATGCAAAAGCCTTATAAAAATTTCTTACCCGTCTTCTGTGTTATTATAAATATATATGATTAATAATAAATATAACCCACATGAAATTGAAGAAAAATGGTATAAGCAGTGGGAAGAAAATAAACTATTTTCGCCTTCTAAAAATGGGAAGTCATATTGTATAATGATCCCCCCGCCAAATGTAACTGGCACTTTACATATGGGTCATGCATTTCAGGTAACCTTAATGGATATTCTATGTAGATATCATAGAATGCTAGGTGACAATACTCTTTGGCAAGCTGGCACAGATCATGCTGGTATAGCAACGCAAATGGTTGTTGAAAGAAAACTTACAGCTCAAGGTATTTCTAGAAAAGATTTAGGAAGAGAAAAGTTTATCGATCAAGTTTGGGATTGGAAAAGCCAATCAGGTAATGTTATAACTAAACAGTTAAGAAAAATGGGTGCATCTCTAGATTGGGATAGTGAGAGATTTACTTTAGATGATGGTTTAAGTATTGCTGTAAATAAAGTTTTTATTGATTTATATGATCAAGGATTGATATACAGAGGAAAAAAATTAGTAAATTGGGATCCAGTTCTACAAACAGCACTATCGGACCTTGAAGTTATATCATCTGAAGAAAACGGAAAAATTTGGGAAATAAAATATCAAATATATGAAGAGCCAGAAAATTTTTTAAAAATTGCTACCACAAGACCAGAAACTATTCTTGGGGATACTGCTGTTGCTATAAATCCTAATGACATAAGATATAAAACTTATATTGGAAAGCATGCTTTAGTTCCAATTACTGGGAAAAAAGTACCAATAATATCTGATGAGTATGTTGATATTAATTTTGGAACAGGATGTCTAAAAATAACACCAGCTCATGATTTTAATGATTACGAATTAGCAAAAAAACATAATTTAGAAATAATAAATATATTTGATTCTTCTGCTAAAATAAATTGTGAATATAATGAATATAATAAACTTGATAGACTTGAAGCAAGAAAAAAAATTCTTTTAAATCTTAAGGAGCTTGGAAGTCTTTTAAAAGCCTCAGACCATAAATTGGTAATTCCAAGAGGTGATAGAAGCTTCGCTATAATTGAACCGCTATTAACTGATCAATGGTATGTAAAAATAAAACCTTTAGCAAACGAAGCTATAAAATGTGTAAAAGAAAAAAAAATAAAATTTATTCCAAAAAATTGGGAAAAAATATATTTTGATTGGATGGATAACATTCAAGATTGGTGCATAAGTAGACAGCTTTGGTGGGGACATAGAATTCCAGCATGGTATGATGATAAAAGAAATATATATGTTGGTAAAAATGAAAATGATATTAGAAAAAAATATGCTATAAAAAATAATATTTGTTTAACACAAGATGAGGATGTACTAGACACATGGTTCTCGTCGTCACTTTGGCCATTTTCTACTCTTGGATGGCCTAGTGACACAGAAAGAGTTAAAACTTTTTACCCAACAAGCGTTTTAATAACAGGATTTGATATTATATTTTTTTGGGTTGCAAGAATGATTATGATGGGTAAAAAATTTGTTGGCGATATTCCGTTTAAGGAAATATATATTCATGGCCTCGTCAAAGATTCTTATGGAAATAAGATGTCAAAATCAAAAGGCAATATAATTGATCCAATAGACTTAATTGATGGAATTACTTTAGAAGAATTAATTAAAAAAAGATCTTCTGACTTAATGCAGCCTGCATTAGCAGAGAAAATAAAAAAAAATACAGAAAAAGAGTATCCCAACGGAATAAGTTCATATGGAACAGATGCATTAAGATTTACATTCGCTACTTTAGCAAGTAATGGAAGAGATATAAACTTTAATCTTAAAAAAATCGAAGGATATAGAAATTTTTGCAATAAACTATGGAATGCTGCTAAATTTTTAAAAATACAAGGTTCATCCAATATAAAAAATTATGAGGACAGCATATTTAACGATGAAGATTACTGGATACGTAAAAAGTTATCTGAAATTATTTCAGATACAAAAATAAATTATGATAATTATAGATTTGATTTTGCTGCAAAAAATTTATACAGCTTTGTATGGCAGGATTTCTGTAACTGGTATATTGAAATCGCTAAATCTAAGCTGAATAAAAATGATATTTCATATATAGAAAAAAATTCTATTTTATTCAATTTAAATGATATTTTCAAAAATATCCTATTACTCTTACATCCAATCATGCCTTTTATTACAGAAGAATTATATCAAAATATTTTTAAAGAAAAAAAATTTATACAAAAAAACAACTATCCACAATCAAAAGATTTTATAGTAGAAAAAAATACTGATAATATAATCTGGATGATAAATTTAATTTCTGCAATTAGGAAAACTAGATCAGAAATTGGCGTTCTACCTAATAAAGAAATTGAAATAATTGTCACAGAAGAGAGTGAGAAGGATAGAGTATATTTTTCTGAATTATCAAGTCTTATAATGTGTCTAGCTAAAATTAAAAATATTAATTTTTTTAATGAATATGATAATAAAAATAATTACTTGTGTATATTTAATAACTTAAGAATATTTATACCTATGTCAGATGTTATAGATACAAA
>CAXNNI010000106.1:0-3179 GCA_964203715.1 Gammaproteobacteria bacterium | reverse complement strand
TTAAATTTGTATTATCTCTAACAATGTACCGATCATCTTCTTTAACAACATTTCCTTCAACTTCAAATTTAGCTAGATTTAAAAAAAAATTCTTATTTCCTACTATTTTCATATATTTTTAAGATAACTTATACCTGCATTGCTATGCTATTTGTTTTTTTTAATATCTTATTTTTATAATCAAGATATATTAAAACTGGGCTTTGATTATATTTCAAACCTTTTTCTATATCTATTTGGTCTATCGGAATATCCCAATATGTACAAATTACAAGTTTATCACCTGGTTTTGCTTTATGAGCTGCTGCTCCATTTACTGATATAATACCACTTCCTGGATGAGCTAAGATAGTATAGGTAGAAAATCTTTTCCCATTTGTTATATTATAAATATCAATTTTTTCATATTCATATATATTTGCTTCCTTTAAAATAGCAGAATCTATTGCACATGAACCATCATAGTCCACTTCAGAATGAGTTACATGTGCCCCATGCAATTTTGCTTTTAAAAATTTTAAATACATCATTACCATCCTTAACTTTAAATAGTAGAAGGTTTTAAAATTATATTATCTATGAGTCTAACCTTTCCTAAATAACATGCTATAAAAGCTATTAAAGCATTATCGCATTCACACTGCAATAATTTAAAATTCCTTATAGCGAAATACTGAAGCTTAATAGGTGATTTCTCAAAAAATTTATGCATTTCTTTATAAATTTTATCTATTGGTACTTTGTTTATAAATAATTTTTTTGCAAATAACAAAGCCTTATATATATCAGAAGCGGATTTTTTTTCATCTATAGATAAAAGATTATTTCTTGAACTTAATGCCAGCCCATCTTTATCTCTAACTGTTTGCAAAGACACTACTTTGACTTTATGATTATAAATTTTAATTAATTCTTTAATAACAATTAATTGTTGGTAATCTTTTTCACCTAAAACAATTTTTTTTGGTTGAATTATTTGAATAAATCTATGAATAATATCAATAACAGCCAAAAAATGACCTGGTCTATATTTTCCACATAGATCTGTGGTCAATTTTTTTGGCTCTAATTTTTTATCAAACGAACTTGAAAAATTTTCAATGTCTTTTTTATTGGGAATTAATAAATAATCAACTTTTAATTTTTTTAATTTTTTTATGTCTTCTTCTAATGTTCTTGGATATAAACTAAAATCTTTTTTATTATTAAATTGTTTTTCATTTATAAAAATACTTAAACATACCTTATTATAATTTTTTTTAGAGTTTTTTATAAGAGACATATGACCATCATGCAAGTTTCCCATGGTAGGTATATAATGATTAACATTTATTTTTAAATTTATGTATTCCTCTATAGAGTAAAAAATTTTCATTATTTTTTTTTGCAGTCAATAGCTTTAACATAATTATAAAAAGACTTAATTGCTAACTGTATATTATTTTTTTCAGCTAAATAATTTTTAGCAAATTTAGGAGGTTTTTGGGATATTCCGATTAGATCATAAATTACCTGAACTTGACCATTGCAATTTTCTCCTGATCCTATGCCAATAATTGGGGTACTGGTTGTTTCAGTAATAAATTTAGATAAACTTTCATCAACACACTCTAATAAAATTAGATCAACACCAACTTCCTCGAGTGTTCTAACCTGATCTAAAATTTTTCTCTTCTCAATAGAATCTTTCCCATATGTTCTCATATCTTTTTTTTCAATAACATATTGTGGTTGCAAGCCAAGATGTCCACATACCGGTATGTTCTCAAAAATTAGTTTTTCAATAATATTTTTATGGGCATCTTGATACTCAATTTTTATGATATCAACTTCTTTATCTAGCATTTTTTTTGCATTTATTACTGCTTTTTCTTGATTTTCAAAAGAATTAATTGGCATATCCGCCATCAATATAAAGTTTTTTTTATATTTTGAGACACAATCCACATGATATAAAATATCACTCATGTTTACGTTATGGGTATTATGTTCACCTTTTATAACCATCCCTAGAGAATCTCCAACTAGAACAATATCAACATTTAAATCATTTAAAATTTTTGCAAACGCCGCGTCATAACAAGTAATACAAACAATCTGATCATTATTTCTTATATAATTTTTAAGTTTATTACGAAGTTTACTCATTTATTGTATTAGCTAGTGGATTATAGTAATGCCTTCCTGTCTCTATTGAATAAATTTTATTTAATAAATTTTCATAATCATTTTTATTATTTAAAAAGTCTATATCTTCTGCATTAATAATTAATAATGATGAAGCATCATAACTAGTAAAAAATTTTAAGTACATTAAGTTTAATCTTTCAAGATAATCTTCATTAATATATTTTTCAAAATCTCTGCCTTTTTTTTTTATTCTCTGCATCAATACATTGACTGGCGCTTGTAAATATACTAAAAGATCTGGTTTCGGTATACCCACAGTCATATATGAATATATTTGATCATATAAATCATACTCTTCATTATTAAGTGATACTTGTGCAAATAATCTGTCTTTCTGTAACATAAAGTCTGAAACTCTTACTTTAGAAAAAATATCTTTTTGCTTAAATCCCTGAACTTGTCTGGTTCTCGTCAATAAAAAAAATAACTGCGTCTGAAATGAAACCTCATGTTGATTTCTATAAAATTTTGATAAAAACGGATTGTCATCAATATTTTCCAAAATGAGATCTGCATCCCATTCCAATGCAAGCTTATTAGCCAAACTAGTCTTACCAACTCCAATTGGACCCTCTATTACAATATATTTACAATTCATATTTCTCATAATCTTCAATTTTTTTAATATCTTTATAGATACAATTTTTTATTAAATCTTTTGCGTAACCCTGTTCTGGTATATATATGTTAGGATTTATATCAATTAACGGTAACAAAACAAATGCTCTTTGATAAGCATTGATATGAGGGATTCTTAAAAATTTTGATTTATATATTAAATCTCCATAAATAATTACATCTAAATCAATAATTCTCGCAGACCACCTTACTGCACTTTTTCTTCTTCCCATAGATTTCTCTATATCCTTTAACAATAATAGTATATTCTCAGGATTTTCACCACTTCTAAACATTACAACGCAGTTTATATAATTATTTTGATCATTAAGCCCCATAGGTTGGCTTATATACAAACTAGATACTTTAAT
>CAXNNI010000105.1:0-3235 GCA_964203715.1 Gammaproteobacteria bacterium | reverse complement strand
AAGAACATACGTTAGGCTTTCTGCAGGAAGAGAATCTATGTCAGAGTCAATGCAAGCATTATGTTTTTATGCTGGAGCAAATTCTGTTTTTTATGGCGAAGAATTATTGACTGCGCCTAATGTTGAAGTTGAAAAAGACCGACAGTTATTTAATAGCTTGGGCATGAAAATAGAAGGCGATAGTAAGTTTGCAGGTAAGTTAAAAAATTCAAACTTAGATATAATAGAAAAATTTACAATTTAAAATTCATTAGTTATTTAAATAAATTTGAAAAATATTATCAAAAAAAAACTTAAAGAACTTAAGTTAAAAAATAACTTTAGAATTAGAAGAGCAAAAGATTCTGGAAATTCACATATATTTAGATATAAACACAAAAATTATATTTCTTTTTCTAGTAATGACTACTTATCATTATCTCAAGATAAAAGAATTATTAATAGCGCTAAAAGAGCATTAGATAAAAGTGGATATAGTGCAGGTTCCTCTGCCCTAATATCTGGATATACAAAGTCTCATCGTAAGCTTGAAGAAGAGATATCTGATTTTTTAGGGCAAGAAAAAACACTTCTTTTTTCTACAGGTTATCAAGCAAATCTTGGTGTTATTAAGTCATTAATAAATAGAGGCGAGAGCATAATTTCTGATCAATTAAATCATGCATCATTGATAGATGGAGCAATTTTATCTAGAGCAATATTTAAAAGATATAATCATAACAACATAAAAAGTTTAGAGGAAGTATTTGCTAAGTTAGAAAATAAAAATAATAGTATAATAATTAGCGATTCACTATTTAGTATGGATGGTGATATAGCTAATCTAAAGCAACTAATAAATAAAGCAAAAAAATATAACTCCAAATTACTGATTGACGAAGCTCATGCATTAGGTGTGTATGGCCCAGAAGGGAGAGGTGTTTTATCTGATTTAAAAATAAAAGATAAAAGTAATGTATTTATTACAGGAACATTTGGCAAAGCAGTTGGCACATTCGGCGCTTTTTTTTCTGGAGATACTGATCATGTTGAATATGTTATGCAAAAATCTAGAAGCTATATTTACTCTACATCTTTGCCAGTTAATGCTGTAGAAGCAACAAGAAAATCTATAAAAATTATTCAAACAGAAAATTGGAGAAGATATAAATTATTTTCATTAATAAAATATTTTAGAAAAAATATTAAAGGACTAGGTTTCAAGGTATCAGACAGTAACTCACAAATTCAGGTTTTATTAATTGGAAATAGTGAAGATGCTATATATATAAGTAATGAATTATTTAAAAAAGGTATATATGTCCCTGCAATAAGACCTCCCACTGTAGAAGAAGGTAAAGCACGATTAAGAATCTCTTTAACAGTTAGTCATGAAGAATCAGATATTGATTATTTAATAAATATTTTAGATACGATATCAAGAAATCTTGTACAATCTTCACATGAAAGAGAAAGTTAAAATATTGTTAGGTATCACTGGCGGAATTGCAGCGTATAAATCAGCAGAGATAGCCAGATTACTAATAAAAAAGAATTATCTTGTAAAAGTGATCATGACGCGCGCTGCCGAAGCATTTATTACGCCATTAACATTTGAAGCATTAACAAGTGAGAAAGTATATAAATACAATTCTATTGATCACAAGAAACCTATGCTTCATATAGATTTAGCAAAATGGGCAGATATTATCCTCATAGCGCCAGCGACAGCAGAATTTATATCAAAAATGCAGCAAGGAAGAGCAGAGGATATGTTGACTACAACATGTTTAGCATTTGATAAAAAAATTGTTATTGCTCCTAGTATGAATAAAAATATGTGGGGAAACAAAGCTACTCAGGATAATTGTAAAATTTTAAAAAAAAGAGGAATTATATTTGTAGGTCCAGAGTACGGAAGTCAGGCATGCGGCGATGTTGGCTCTGGAAGAATGAAAGAACCTGAAGAAATTTTTAAAGACATTGATTTATTGGTAAAAAAAAAATTAAAATTATTTAGTAGTAAAAAAATAATTATTACAGCTGGTCCAACGATAGAGTATATTGATCCAGTAAGATTTTTGTCAAACAGAAGCTCTGGAATGATGGGATGTGAGATTGCAAATGCATTTTACGAGCAAGGAGCAAATGTCATCCTTATAAAAGGTCCTTGTAATTATGTTAATAACGAGAATTTAAAAACAATAGAGGTTAAAACAGCTAAAGAAATGCTTTTTGAAGTTGAAAAAAATATTAAAAATTGTGCTATATTTATTTCAGCAGCAGCAGTTTGCGATTTTACTGTGAAGAATTTTAAAAATAAAAAAATAAAAAGCGATAAAATTTTAAAACTAGAACTTAAAAAAAATATAGATATCTTAAAAATAATATCTAGTAATTATAACTTATTCACCGTTGGTTTTGCAGCTGAAACAAATGATTTAAAAAGAAATGCCCTAAAGAAATTGAAAGATAAAAAAGTTTCTGTAATTGCAGCTAATAAAGTAGGTCTCCAGGAAGGAATAGGTAATGTAAATAATGAATTAACGCTATATTGGGGTGAAAATTCAGAGAAAACTTTGTATATGAAGAATAAAATAGATTTAGCCATTGAGTTTGTTGAGCAGATATCAATTATTTATAATTAATGAAGGTAAAAAATATGTCAAAAGAAGTTCAGGTAAAAATTTTAAATAAAAAAATTGGAAAAGATATTAAAATACCAGAGTATGCAACAGAAGGATCAGCTGCAATGGATTTAAGAGCTTGCTTAGATGAGGAGATAAATCTTTCTTCAAGAGATACTGTATTAATTTCAACAGGGTTAGCTTTTTATATTGCAGATAAGAATTATGCAGGAATAATTTTACCAAGATCTGGACTTGGCCACAAGCATGGAATAATTTTAGGTAATTCAGTAGGTCTTATAGATTCAGATTACCAAGGAGAGTTAATGGTCTCATTATTTAATAATAGCAATAAGTCATTTATTATAAAACCTGGTGATAGAATTGCTCAGTTTCTTCTCATACCAATTATAAGTATTAAGTATAATTTTGTTGACGAGTTTCAGATAACAGAAAGATCATCTGGCGGATTTGGCCATAGTGGTACTAATTAATTAATAATGGAAATTCCAAAAAATATTTTTAAAGCTTATGATATAAGAGGAATATATGGTGAGCAATTAACTAATAAAGCTGCAAAAATTATAGCAAAATCTTTAAGCGTTATTTATAAAAAAAATAATAATAAA
>CAXNNI010000104.1:0-3276 GCA_964203715.1 Gammaproteobacteria bacterium | reverse complement strand
CACAGGTATTGTTTTTGAGAAAGTTATTTAACTTCTCTGCTTGACAATCTCTAGTCCCTAAATGCACATCACTAATAAAAACACTACAATATGTCTTTGTCATTTGTTAGTTTTATTAGTTTGAAAAATCTTAATATTGTTACCATAATCTGAAATTTTCTCCACAACTGTCTCTTTCATTAGAATTTCTGAAATCAAATCCTTCATTAAAACCATTACGAACCAAGTCGATTGTTAAGCCATTTAAATAGACATCGCTCTTTTTATCTACAAGAACAATAAAATCTTTTTGTGCGTAGTTAATTACAGAGCTAGTATAATATATGTTCATCCACATAGCCAAGTATAGATGCCAAATCACTACAACCAGTTGTTTTTACACTAAGTCAAATGCCAATGCCAGTTGTTTTTACACTAAGTCAAATGCCAATGCCCTTGCCTCTTTTTTGAAGTTGACTTATAACTTTTTTATATGTAGCCTCAGTTAACAAGATCATGTTTTTCTTTGTAATTATGTATCGCTGCTTTGATTGTATCCTCTGCTAAAATAGAACAATATATTTTGACTGGAGCTAGTGCTAGTTCTTCTGCGATTTCGAAGTTTTTAATGTTACCAGAAACATCAATGTGCATACCCTTAACCATTTCTGCAACCAAAAACGAACTGGAGATTGCAGAACTACATCCATATGTCTTGAAACGAGCATCTCTAATAATACTATTACTATTTATCTTTATCTGCATTTTCATTACATCATCGCTAAAAAAAGATTCCTTTCTTGCTAATTAATCGTTGACTAGATGTCCAGGAATAGTGAAAAAAACTTTGTATAGTGCATATTTTTTGCATTATTCCCAAATAACTCTTAAATCTTTATTTACAAAAATTAACAATACTCTATTTCTTTTCCAATGAGGTATTTTAGCTTCTCTCATATAATCTTTAACAGTTTTTGAGGAACCTAAATTAATATTTTTTCCAGACATTCTAAATCTAACCTCAGCATCCTCAAGAAGCTTACAACCTAGTTTTTCTTCTAATTTTCCCCAAGGTATATTGATACCTAAATCAGGTATAACTAAATTTTCATTATATTTCCATTTATATAATTTTGAAGGATCATGACTTTTTAATGGCTTCATAATTTCAAGATAATCACTATATTTTCTAATTTCATATTCAGAACATGAAAAAAAAGCGACTTTACTATCACTTGCATTTAAAATATTTGTATATATTGAATTTATTTGTTCTAAGCTTGGCATCCTAAAATTATTTTTTTTTATCCAAAATCTTATAATATTGTTAAAACGATGCCTTTTAAGCTCTCTAACCGCAGTTTTTATTTTATTTACATCTTCATGAAGATAGTTATCAATATCAATTAATGCTAAATCTTCATTCAGTTTAGCTGACTCCGCTAAATTAAAAGCAGCTCTTGATATTGTTAAAGTGCAACTTGGCCATTTTCTTTTAATCACAGGCATTATTTCTTTTCTAATAAAATTTCTTGAATAATTAATATTATAATTTGAAAGATCTTGGATATATTCTAAATTTAAATAATTTATAAAATTATTAATTTCAGTTTTACTAATGTTTAAAAATGGGCGTATATGATAGGCATGTTTCTTTATACTTTTTATTTTAGGCATTGCAGACATGCCTTTTGACCCTGCTCCTCTAAAAAGTTGATTTAATAAAGTTTCAGCTTGATCATCTGCATGATGTGCAGTCATCAACATTGTTCCGTTAGAAATTAATTGATATATTGATTTATATCTCTCTTCTCTAGCACGCTCTTCTATGCTGTCACCTTTACTTATAACTATATTTATATTTTTAGTTTTAATTGGAATTTTAAATTCTATACATACTTTTTCGCAATGTTTTTCCCACTCGTTTGATTCTTTACTTAAATTATGATTTATGTGGACTGCTCTGATAGAAACATTATTTTTTTTTGCTAACAAATTAGCTAAATACAATAAAGCTGTAGAATCAACTCCTCCACTATATGCTACTAAAAATTCTTTAACATCTTTGTTATTTAAGCAAGCTGAAATATTAGATTCGAAATTTAAAAAAAATTTTTCAAAATCAAAATAAGATTTTTGCATTTTACCTCTAAAAATATCCTACTGAAGATAACTTATCTTTTCTGTTTTTAATCAAAAATTTTATATCGATGTTAAAAAAAATTGATAAATTTTTTTTAATTGAAGAAGCAATATCTTTACTAGCTTGATCTATATTTCTATGTGCGCCTCCCAAAGGTTCCGCTATAATTTCATCAATCAATTTTAATTTTAACAAATCACGTGAAGTTATTTTCATTGTTTCAGCAGCTAATTCAGCATAACTTTGCGATTTCCAAAGTATTGATGCGCATCCTTCTGGAGATATAACAGAATAAACACTGTATTCAAGCATTGACAATCTATCGCACACTCCTATAGCAAGCGCCCCTCCAGATCCACCTTCTCCTATGACATAAGAAAAAATTGGTACAGATAAATTAGACATTTGAAGAAGATTATTTGCAATAGCTTCACTTTGGCCTCTTTCTTCAGCATCAATTCCTGGATATGCTCCTGGTGTATCTATAAAAGTTATAATTGGCATTTTGAATCTTTCAGCGAGCTGCATTACTCTCAATGCCTTTCTGAAACCTTCTGGTTTAGCCATGCCAAAATTTCTTTTTATTTTATCATTTGTACTTCTTCCTTTTTGATGACCAATTATTGCGACCGAAATATCATTAAATTGCGCGATACCAGTCACTATTGCTTGATCATCTGCATACATTCTATCCCCATGTAATTCGTGAAAATTTTTAAAAATTAAATTAACATAATCCAAAGTATATGGTCTATTTGGATGTCTTGCTATTTGAGTAATTTGCCAAGGCGTGAGGTTACTGTATATTTCTTTAATTAAACTATTACATTTTTTTTGTAAAATATTTATTTCATCAATAATGTTGACTTCGGAATCAGATTCAATATTTCTTAACTCCACAATCTTATCTTCTAATTCTTTTAAAGGTAATTCAAAATCTAACATTTTTTTTCCTAGATTTTCACACTAATGAATATATTAATTCTAATTTTTCAACACAATCTAATTTTTCAAGATCTTTAATTATATCATTTGTTGGCGAAATTTTATAATTTTCATCTAAAATAAGTGATTTAGTAACTCCAAACGTATTATAGTCAATTCTTACTATACATTTACCAAGTTTATCTTTATTATTTATAAATATAGATTCA
>CAXNNI010000103.1:0-3276 GCA_964203715.1 Gammaproteobacteria bacterium | reverse complement strand
CTTTAATATCTGGAGATAATCCAACAGCCATTGTAAATTTGCCCATTGTTGTTTGAGGTGTTCCATCTTTATCAGAAAGAATAAAAGGATATTTAATATCCTTGATGCCTACTCTAGATATATGAATGTTTCTGATATCAACTTTATTTTGAGTATCTTGAAGTGTTTTTGATAAGTCTTTTGAATTTATTTTTTCTTTATCTTCAAATTTGTCCATAATATTTTATTAATAGTTTTTACATTTATTTTATTTTTGCTATTCTTTTATATTACTAAAGTGATTTAAATCATACAAGTTATTATTATTTATACATTTTCTAATTTTGATCAGAATATTTTCTTTAGAAATACCACTTTCTATTAGTTGTTCTTCTCTAGAGGCATGGTGGTAAAATTTATCATCTGCTCCAATGTTTATTGTATTGATTTTAATATTATTTTGAATTAAAACATCATTTGTAGCACTACCGGCTCCTCCAATAACGCTGTTATCTTCAACTGTTACAATTAATGAATATTTTTGAGCAGAATCTATAATAACTTTTTGATCAATTGGTTTTATAAATCTCATATCAATTAATGAGCAATCTAATTCTTCAGCTACATTAATACATATATTTAATACTGAGCCAAAACTCATTATTACAATATCTTTTCCAAGTCTAATACTTTTTGAAATACCTATTTCATAATTTTCAAATTCCTTTGAAATAATTTCACCTAAGACTTCAGTTTTTGGGTATCTTACAACTGCAGGTCCATTATTTAAATACCCAGTATATAGCATATTTTTGCATTCATTTTCATTGCTAGGGGCCATAATTAACATATTAGGAATACATCTTAGATATGATAGATCATAAAGCCCATTGTGAGTTCCACCATCGGAACCAACGCAACCAGCTCTATCTACTGCAAATAGAACATCTAAATTTTGAAGAGCTACATCATGAATTAACTGGTCATAGGATCTTTGTAAAAAAGTTGAATATATACATACTATTGGTTTTTGTCCTTCGCAAGCTAAACCTGCAGCTAGCGTTACAGCGTGCTGTTCAGCAATACCCACATCAATATATCTATTAGGATATTTTTTTGAAAAATTAACTAGTCCAGAACCTTCTTTCATTGCAGGGGTTATTGCAAAAATTCTTGGGTCCTTTTCGGCCATTTCGCAGAGCCAATTATCAAAAACTTTCGTATACGTAATTTTTTTACTATCTGTTTGCTCAACACCTTTGTTTCTGTCAAATACAGGAACAGCATGATATTTAACAGGGTCAGATTCAGCAGGCAAATATCCTTTACCTTTTTTTGTTACTACATGAAGAAGCTTTGGACCTGAAATTTTTTTTAAATTTTTTAAGGTTTTAACTAAAAAGAGAGTATCGTGTCCATCAATTGGACCGTAATAACTAATACCCATCTCTTCAAAAAGCATTCCTGGCGCTATTAAGCTTTTTATATATTTTTCTGTTTTTGTAAGAAATTTACCGGAAGATATTACTTTTTTACTTTCTTCTTTTACTGTTGAATAAATTTTGCTTGATAAAATTTTTGTGAGGTAGTTTGTCATTGCACCAACATTAGGAGATATTGACATTTCATTGTCATTTAAAATAACTAATATATCTTCGTTGATTGATCCCATGTGATTTAAAGCTTCATAAGCCATACCTGCGCTTAACCCCCCATCACCAATAACTGCTACAATTTTTTTATTATCTTTTTTGTGTGATGATGCTATAGCCATCCCAATTGCTGCACTTATTGAAGTGCTTGAATGACCAACCCCAAAAGCATCATATATGCTTTCTTCTCTAGATGGAAAAGGGTGTAACCCATTTTTTTTTCTTATTGTATGGAGTTCATTTTTTCTACCAGTTAGAACTTTATGACCATAGCATTGATGACCAACGTCCCATATAATTTTATCTTCTGGCGTATTATATATGTAATGAAGAGCAACAGTAAGTTCAATGGCACCTAAGCTCGCGCCAAAATGACCACCACATCGAGATACTGTATCGATTAAAAAATATCTTAATTCTTCTGAAACTTTCTCTAATTTATCTATTGATAATATTCTTAAATCAAATGGATTTTCTATCTTATTTAAAAATTCATATTTCATAATACTAACTATTAGTTTAAAATTCTCTATCAAAAATATAATTTGAAATTTCTTCAAGCATACTGTTTTTAAGGCTCATATCTTCTAAAATTTCATTTACAGAAGCTTTATATTCTATAAGTTTTTTTATTGTTCCTTTAACTCCGGACAATTTAACATAATTTGGTTGGTTTCGTAATTCATCTTTATTTTTTGTTTTCCCTAAGATTTTTGTAGATCTAGTATAGCCTAATAAATCATCTTTTACTTGAAAAGCTAATCCTAATATTCTTCCAAGATGTGATAGTTTTTTTATATTTTTTGGATAGCTTCTATCTAAAATGTAAGGAAGTATGATGCATGATGTAATTAAAGATGATGTTTTTAAGGCATATATTTTTTCTAATTCATCTACTGTGGTTATTTTATTATTTATTTTTAAATCATGAAATTGTCCTCCAGCAATTCCATTTATACCAATTGCATCGCAAAGGTAGCTTAGCCATAACAATTGTTGTTTTTCTGATATTTCCATAAAATTTTTTTCACTTAATATCTTGAAAGCTAATGTTTGCAGAGCATCTCCAGCTAATATTGCAGTTGATTCACTATAAGCAATGTGACATGAAGGCGCTCCTCTTCTTATATTATCGTTATCCATAGATGGTAAGTCATCATGAATTAAACTATAAGTATGAATTAATTCTATTGCTAAAGCAGGCTGATCAAGTAATTTTAAATCAATATTTAAAGCAGAACCAGTAGCATATACTAAAAGCGATCTCACGAATTTACCCCCACTTAGAAAAGGATATTTCATGGCTTTCACTAAGTCACTTGCATAGGCTCCACTATATTGATCAAAAGTTTTATTTATATTATTTTGAATGTGTAAACTATATTTATTTTTGAATCCATAAAAATTAGTATTTTTATTTTTCATATTTTTTTATAGTAGTTTTAGCATTCTTTAAGTAAGACTCTATATTAAGAATTATTTCCAATGCTTCTTTGTAATAATATTCTGCTTTTGTAATAGTTATATTTTCATCTTCAAGATTTTTGATAATATTTTCAATATCTTTAAAAGATTTTTCAATATTAATTTTTAAAGATGTATTTTTTTTAATTTTTTTTTGTCCGTCAATATTTTTTTCTATAGC
>CAXNNI010000102.1:0-3280 GCA_964203715.1 Gammaproteobacteria bacterium | reverse complement strand
TAATTGGTAAAACTGCTCCTTCATAAACATCAGGAAGCCACATATGAAATGGGGCGACTGCAAATTTAAAAGCTATTCCTATAAATATTAAGACATAAGAAAATAAATATAAATTAGAAAATTGATTATTATTAAAATAGTTATTAATTTCAGAGAACTGAATAGAATTAGTAGTTCCATACAAGTATGAAAAACCAAACAACATGATTGCTGAAGCAATAATACTTAAAACAAAATATTTTATTGCTGCTTCATTTGATAAAATACTATTTCTATTTAAGGCTATTAAAGAATATAAACTTAATGAAGATAACTCTATACCTAAAAATAATACGATAAGATTATTAGATGAAATTATAAGAAAACAACCAAGTAACGCAAAGATTAATAATGAATAAAATTCTCCAGTATTTAAATTTCTCTCACGAATATATTTATTTGATATTACTATTTGTATTAAAAAAATTACATAACATATATATTTAAAAAACTCAGTAATATCATCTTTAATTAAACTTAAATTAAATAACAACAAATTTTCAGTTGGATAATATATAAAACTTAGAATTACTGCCATAATAATAGAAAAAATAGTACCTAAAAAAACAAATTTTTTAGAGCACTCAAAAATACCTAACAATAAAACTATCATCGACATAAGAAACAAAAAAGTTTCTGGAGCAGATTTTATAACGCTATCTATTAACCCTTCAATAATCATATTTTCTTTATTATAATTTCAGTCATATTTTCTAAAGTAGGACTCATAAAATTCATTATATAATCTGGATAAACACCAAGGATTAATATAATTAATGCTAATACAAATAATAATATTTTTTCTAATAAGTTAGCATCTATAATTTCATCACTTGCAATTTTTATTTCTCCAAAAACTACGCGCTTCATTAGAGACAAAGAGTATACAGCTGAAATTAATAGAGCACTTGAAGCGAATAAAGAATAATAAAAATTAGCTTTGAAAGCTGAAATTATAATTAACAACTCTCCCACAAAACTTGACATACCTGGTAAACCACAATTTGCTAATGAAAAAAAAACAAAAAACCAACTATATATTGGTATTTGATTTAATAATCCACCTAAACTATCTATTTTCATTGTTTTATACTTATCATAAATTGATCCAACACAAATAAATAAAGCAGCAGAAATAAAACCATGAGATATAATTTGATAAATACTTCCAGATAGACTTATAACTATATCATTTTTACTAGAAGTATTTTCAAATAATTGAAAAATTATAAAAAAAGCTAATGTTACAAAGCCCATATGAGAAATTGAAGAATACGCTATTAACTTTTTCATATTATCTTGAGCAATGGCAACTAACCCAGCGTATACAATTCCTATTAAAGATAAAATAATAAAATAAGTGTCATAGTTTAAGACCCCAAGAGGAACCACAGGTATGACATATCTTATAAAACCATAAGCCCCAACTTTTAATAATATAGCAGCTAATATTACTGATCCAGAAGTGGGAGCTTCAACATGGGCATCAGGAAGCCAAGTATGAAATGGAAACATAGGAACTTTTATAGCAAATGAAATTGCCATTGCAATGAAAAGCCAATTTTGCTCTGATGCAGAAAATCTAGCCTCATGAAATGATATTACGTTGAAAGATGAAATTGATGAGTTAATATAAATAAAGGATAGCAATAATAGTACTGACCCAAAAAAAGTATAAATAAAAAACTTAATTGAAGCATAAATTCTATTACTGCCCCCCCAAATACCTATTATTACAAACATAGGAATAATTAAAGCTTCAAAAAATATATAAAATAATATTGCGTCTAATGAAGAAAAAACTCCAATAGTTAAGCCATTTGCTATTAAAAAACTCGAATAATATTGATTGCGTTTTTTTATATTACATAAGGTTGAATTATAAAGTGCGACAATCAAAAAAATTGCTGTATTAAGAATTATTAATAAAATTGATATAGCATCTATTCCTAAAAAATAATAAATATTTAGAGTCGGAATCCATAAAAAATTTTCAACAAATTGAAAATCTGACGTATCACTATTGAAATTAAATAATAAAAAAAGAGATAATATAAAAACAAAACCATTTACTAATATATTAGTTATATTCAAAAAACTTGATTTATTGTCATAAAATAACATAAGTAAACCGAATATTATGGGAGTCCATATAATAAAAGATAAAATATTATTTATCATAATATCCTCATCAAAATAATACCGATAATAACTACGATTGAAAAAACTATCGAAAACGCATAATGATATATATATCCAGTGCTAGTACTTTTAAGAATTCTTGAAAAATTATTTATTTGTTTTGGAAAACCATTAACTAACATGTTATCAATAAATGTAATATCAAACTTATAAGCAAAAATTATAGATATTTTTTTTATAGTTAAAAAACAAATTATAAAAAACTCATCAAATTTATATTTAGATTTAATTATTAAATATAAACTATTAATTAAATTATTTTTGAAACTCCATTTTTTTTGATAAATTTTTAAGAAAATATAGTAGCCTAAAAATAATGTTAATGTTAACGCGGAAAAAATTCCAGAGATTATGAATGAAATAAATCCGTCATAAGGCATACTACTTATACCGTATATAAAAATTGGCATACTAACAAAAAATTCTATCATATATCCTGAAATTAAAGATAATACTGAAAGTGTTATTAAAGGAATAGTAATTAAAAATGATTGTTCTGAAATTTTATCTAAATCCTTACCCTTATACCTTCCGTGAAAAACAAAATATAACAGCCTTAATGAATATACTGTTGTCACTATCGAACTTAATATAAGTAAATTATAAGCAACAAAAGAAATTGTATTCTCCTTACTAAGAATAGATAACAATATTAAATCTTTGGAGAAAAAACCTGATGTTAAAGGAAAACCTATAATACATAAAGTTCCTACAATAAAACACTTGTAAGTAATAGGTAACTTTTCTTTCAATCCTCCCATCATTCTAATATCTTGATTATGATTTAAAGACATAATTATCGAACCTGCACAAAGAAATAATAATGCTTTAAAGAATGCGTGAGTAAATAAATGAAAAAAAGAAGCTGTATATGCACTTATACCCAATGCAGCAACCATATATCCAAGTTGCGAAATTGTAGAGTAAGCAATTATTTTTTTTATATCATTTTCAAAAATCGCTAGAAGCCCAATAAAAAAAGCTGTTGATGCACCAATTATTAAAATAAAATCTAAGGTGAAATCTGTTAACTCATACA
>CAXNNI010000101.1:0-3335 GCA_964203715.1 Gammaproteobacteria bacterium | reverse complement strand
CCAGCTAGATTTGCAAAGCCTATAATTATTGGACCAAACATTGATAATTTTTATGAAGAAATTAGTGGGTGTCGAGAGATTGTAATTATTAAAGCTCAAGCAAAATTTTTAATAATTAGTAATATTTTAGAGGAAATTAAGTTTTTTATTGAAAATCCTGGGATCATAGAGGAAAGAGGAATTAAGATTAAAAATCAGATAAAAAATTTTTCTGGTTCATTAGAAAATTATTTAAATTTCTTAATAGAAAAAAAAGTTATAAGTTAATATATTTATTTACTATATTTTCCATTTCATTATTGTAATTTTTTATTTTTTTTAATGATCTTTCGAGTCTAATAATACTTTTTTTAAAATACTTTTTTTTATAAAAAAAATATGAGTTATCAAAATCTAAAATAAAAAAATTATTATTTTTGTCAATAATAATATTTCTAGCATTTAGATCAGAGTGATAAATATTTTTTTGATAGAATTTTTCTAAAGTATTTTTTAAGTTTTCCCATAAATTTACGTTCATTTTTTGATTGCTCACGAAATCATGAAGCGTCCCTTCGTTATCTATTTTATTAGTAATTATGTCTGCAGTATATGTAAAGCGATTTGTAATTACTTGAATTGCAACAGGTTTAGGAACAGGAAGACCTTTTTTATGTAATTTATTTAAAAAGTTGTACTCTTTAAGGCATCTTGTAGTTAGTAAAGATGTAAAAAGATATTTATCATAAGATATGTTTGCAATAAATCCTCCTCTTACATAATGTTTTAAAATGTATTTTTTATTTTCATACTCTAATTCAAAGACTGTAGCTCTGCCTTTAATCGTAGATTTGATTAGTCTATTTTTAGATATATAATCGATATTAAAGAGATTGCTAGAGAAGTTACTAAATGTGTTTGAATCATATTGTATGTAAACATTCTCTTTATATATAATTTTATCCATTATTTATTATATGCAAAATAACAAACTAAAAATAGAAAATATATGTATTTTGAGAACATCATCTTTAGGTGATATTTGCAACATGCTTCCTTTTATATATACATTACGATCCGAATATCCTAATGCAAAAATTTTTTGGATAATAGGAAAATCTGAGGCTAATTTTTTAAGAATAATAGATGGCATAGAATTTATAGTATTTGACAGAAATAAAACCATCAAATCATATATTTCTATTGCAAAACAATTAAAAAAAATTAGCTTTGATATAATGTTTATTATGCAAGTTTCGTTAAGAGCAAATATTATTAGTTTATTTGTGAATGCAAAAACTAAATTAGGTTATGATTCTCATGAGTCTAATAATTTGCATAAATTTTTTTTAAATAAAAAGATTCCAATTCCTGCAAACAGTCATGTTGTAGATGTTTTTTTAAATTTTCTTAGTTACTTAAATGTAGAAAAAAACAAGTTTGTTTATAAGTGGGATATAACTGAAAAATTTTCATTAAATTATTTGCGAGATAAATATCCTGATTTAAATAAAAAATATTTTGTGTTGAGTCCTTGTTCTAGGAATTCTAATAGAAATTGGTTAATAGAAAGATATGCTGATGTAGCAGATTATATTAATATAAATTTTGGATTATTATGTGTATTCTCCTCATCTTCAGATGGTTATGAAAAAAATTTTGTAGAAAAAATTATTAATAAAATGAATACTGAATCTTGTAATTTATCTGGTAAAACGGATCTTCATGAATTACTTTCATTAATAAAAAATTCTGAATTACTAATAAGTCCTGATAGTGGTCCTATTCATCTTGCGACGTGTGTTGATAGACCTGTGATTGGGTTATATGGCGTTACAAATACAGTAAGAGCAGGGCCATATAAAAGTAAAGATCTATGTATTGATAAATACAACCAAGCATTAAAAAAATATTATGGTTTAGAGCCCCATGAAGTAAGATGGAGATTTAAAAATAATCATAGGGATGCGATGTCTTTAATAACAAAAAATGAAGTAATAAAAAAAATTAATATTTTTTTTGGAAGGAGTGAAAATTGATTATAGTTACTGGGGCTGCAGGATTTATTGGTTATAATATTGTTAATAAATTGAATTCGATGGGGGTTAGTGACCTAATATTATTAGATGATAAAAATAAATATCCTAATCCACCAAAATTTAAAAATATAAAATATTTAGAATATAGACATTTTAATGACTTAAAAAATCTCAAAAATATTGATTTTATATTCCATCAAGGGGCATGTTCTGACACAATGGAATATAATATTGATTATATGATGGAAATTAATTACTACTATTCAAAAAAAATTTTCAATATAGCAAAAATAAATAATTCAAAATTTATATATGCTTCAAGTGCAGCCGTATATGGATTAAATGAAGATTCTGAAGAACTCATGCAAAACGAGTCGCCATTAAATATATATGCGCAATCTAAATTATTATTTGACAAATATATAATGAGCCAAGATTATCCAGCTGTAGGTTTGCGATATTTTAATGTTTACGGAAAAGGAGAAGAAAGCAAAGGAAAAATGGCGTCTATGGTTTACAAAATGTATAAGGAGTATAAAGAGTTTAAAAAAATCTCATTATTTAAAGGAGAGAAGGGATATGGGAATGGAGATCAAAAAAGAGATTTTATATATATAGATGATATTGTATCAGTAAATATTTTTTTTATGAATAAATCATTTCATGGTGTATATAATGTGGGCACTGGTATAGCTAAATCTTTCAATGATGTAGCAAGTATTATTTTTAAATATCATTTTGATAAAAATTATAATTTTTTTTATTTTGAAATGCCAGAACATCTTAAAAATAAATATCAAAACTTTACTAAAGCAGATATTAAAAAATTAAGATCAACTGGTTATAATTGTAATTTTTTTAGTTTAGAAAATGGCGTAATAAGTTATTTAAATGATTTAAAAACATCATTAACTTGAATTTCAGTTAAACAATTATAATGGTTGTACTTACATTTTTTTGCAAAGCAAGGACTACAAGCAATTCTTTTATAGTGAACTTCTTTGTTATTTGTTAGAGGTGGGGTAAAATCAGGAGAAGTTGCTCCATATATAGATATAGATTTAGTATTTGTAGCTGAAGCAAGATGCATTAAGCCTGAATCATTAGTAATACAAAATTTAGAGAGATGAATTAAATCTAAAGCATCTGTAATAGAAGTTTCCCCGCATAAATTAATCATATTTTTTTTAATATCAATTTGATTACTGATATTTTTTTCGTTATGACTTCCTAGAATTATTATAAAAAAATCTTTATATAATTTTTCAGCTAGCTCTTTAAATTTATTAACTGGCCACATTTTTGAAGGTCCGAAAG
>CAXNNI010000100.1:0-3459 GCA_964203715.1 Gammaproteobacteria bacterium | reverse complement strand
TATAAAATCTATTTTATTAAGCGCGATGATAGCTGGCTTCCCAAGTTCCATAACTTTACTAATCAAAAAAAGATCTTGATCTGTTATGCCATCCAATGAATCAATAAGAATTATTACAACATCTGATGCTTCAATTGTTTTTAAAGTTTTGATAACACCTATTGTTTCGATATAATTTTGTATCTTACTTTTTTTTCTAATACCAGGTGTATCAACTATATTAAATTCATAACCAAAATTACTAACTGGAATTTTAATACAGTCTCTAGTGGTACCTGGCTTATTCTGCGTTATTTGCTTATTCTTTCCGATAAAAGCATTAACTAAAGTAGATTTTCCTACATTTGGTTTACCTAAAATAGCCAAATTTAACTTATCGTCATATATATCAAAATTATCATTGTCTACGATATTTTCAATTATTTTACTCTGCAATACTTTAAGACCCTGACCATTTTTGGCAGATATCGGTATAATGTTTTCAAATCCAAGCTCTGAAAACTCAGATATAACTATATCTTTTTGTGCTTTATCTATTTTATTGACTACTAAAAAAATTTTTTTATGTAATTTTCTCAAGTTATTAGCAATATCTATATCAGAGCTTACCAATCCTTCATTGCTGTCGACAATAAATAGTAATAAATCAGATTCTGTAATTGCTTCATATGTGTTTGCTTCACTAATATTGCTAATTTCATCATCTTTAAAGAATAATCCTGCAGTATCTACTGCATAGAAATTTTTATTTTCATAACTGCATAAACCTTGCTGACAATCTCTTGTATAACCAGGAATATCAGCGATTATTGCATTATCAGACTTAGTTAGTTTATTAAAAATAGAAGATTTGCCAACATTTGGTCTTCCAACTAGTGTGACAATATTATTCATTGGTAAAACTCTATTTTTTTTTAATTGTATTTAATATATATTTTTTTAATGACAAATTTTTTTCTAATAAACATATTGAATCAAAGTCTACATAAAATGACTGTATTGGATAATTTATTGTTAATCTTCCAGAAATAGAGCCATCAAAAGTATTTATGATATGTAAATAGTTTTCCACGTCTTGTATTATAATATATTCATTAAAAATAATGGGAGTCCCGTGAATTCTTTTTAACAGTTTATCTTGATTCCATACTACATTTCCTGAGTATTTTTCTAAACACCATAAAACTCCATTATCATCAATAAAAAATATATTTTTTTCATTCTCACTAATTCCATATAACGAAGATCCACTTCTTGACCATATAATCTTACCTGAAGAAGTATCAATCGCAGCAATATATCCCTGGTATGATATTACAAATAAAACATTTTTATTTAGTATCATGGTGCCATCAATATCAGAAAGTCTATCTATTATAGTTAACTTTTGACTAGAAGAACTCAAAAGAGTTTGCCATTGGATGTTACCATTTTTAACATCAAATGAAATTACTCTGCCGTCATCAAATCCTACATAAATATCCGTATCACTTATAATTGGCTTGCCTACACCTCTAATAGATAACTCTGGAGGAATCTGCGAATTAACCCATAAAAAATTTCCAGTACTTACGTCAATTGCTGATATTTTACTATCATTAGTTCTCACAAAAATTGTATTATCTAAAATATCAGAGATTGACATAACCTCACTTGTCATTATGCGTTGCCATAAAACATAGCCATTTTTCTTATTTATAGCAGTAACAGTGTCCTGCTTAGAACCAAAATATATTGAATTATGATCTACAATAATTCCTGAAAAAATATCTAATTCTGATTCAAAAGATTTAACAAAATTTCCATTATCATAATTTACCACATAAATTTTTTTATCATTTGTAGGAACATAAAGATTTTTTTCATATTTTTGAAAATTTAAAGACGCATAATTATTATCAATTTTCCCTGATAGATTCTTTTGCCAAACTAATTGTAATTTAACTTTCTCTAATAATTCTGGCAAAGAACTGTATGTTTTTTTATCTTCTTTAAAGTATTTTAAAATAAAATTTGGGAAAATAGAGGTCACGCCAGGTAAGTACTTATCTGTTGTTGAACAAGAGAATGTAAAAAAAGCAAAAAAAAATATAATTTTCTTCATAAAGATACTATTCTTTAACAGAATTAAGCTTCATTAATAAATTATCATTATCGAGTGCAGAAGCTTTTATAGCTTGATCGTAATAATAAATTGACTTTTTATAATCACCTTTAAATTTATAAATATCACCTTTGATTTCTGATATGAGTTTCTTATAAGGAGTTTTCTCCTCTATTATATCAAGTTGTTTTAACGCCTTATTATATTTCCTTTCTTCTATGAAAATTAATGATAATTTAATATGCGCTAAATTATTATATATTTTATTTTTATTTATACGAATAATATCATTTAAATAATTTCTAGATTCTTTTAAATTTTTATTTTCAAATTCTTTTTTTGCTAAAATAAATTTTAATAAGACTTCATATATAGAGTCTTTATGATCTGCGAATATTTTATTTTTAATATCATCTTCAGAGGAATTTTCACTAATTAACTTAAAATAAAGATCAGAAGCGATAATATTATCTTGCTCTTCTTTATATTCTATATACTCTAATATTAATAAGATACTAATACCCAAAATAATGCCAAAAGCAACATATTTTATATTTTGGTACATCCAATTAAGTGTTTTATTTATAAAATTTACTTTTTTATCAGACATTTTTATTTCCTATAAATTTATATTTCAGTTCTAATATGTTGGTCTAAATTTTCAAAAGTGATGCTTTTTTGATCGCCGGTTTTCATATTTTTGAACTGACAAACTTTATTTTTAATTTCATTTTCGCCGATTATAACACAATAATCAGCAAGTATTTTATTAGCTTTTTGTAACTTAGTTTTTAAGTTTCCACTGCTATAATCAACTACAACTATATAATTTTTAGATATTTTTCTAATTGAATTTGCAATATCTTCTGAGCAAAGATAATCGCTATCATTCATTACTATGAAATAGAAATTAGTAAAATCTTTGGAATTAAATTTAAAGTCAACATATTCCATCAATCTTTCTATGCCAATTGCAAATCCTAAAGCCGGTATTTTCTTTGAGCACATATTTTCATACAAAGAATCATACCGTCCCCCAGCGCACAAAGTATTTTGGGTATCTCTCTTTTCATCAATATATTCAAAAACAGTTCTATTATAATAATCTATACCTCTAACTAATTTATTATCTATAACATATAATATATTTTTTTTTTATCTAGACTTATTAATAAATTTTCAAAATGTTTTTTAGCTAGAGACGAAATATAATTATCAATATTTGGAGCATGTTGTATTATTTCTTTTAAATTTTCATTTTTTGAATCCAATAGTCTTAATGGGTTTTTTATTAATTTAATTTTTTCATTTTGATTAAATTCATTTTTATATTTTACTAAATAGTCTGAGAGTGC
>CAXNNI010000099.1:0-3579 GCA_964203715.1 Gammaproteobacteria bacterium | reverse complement strand
ATCTTTTATAATATTTTTATTCTCATATAAATTTCTTACCTCGTTGTCAGCACAAAAGCATTTATAGTGATATTTCTCGAATATTTTTTGAGCTTCTGATTTCCCAGAGCCTATTGGTCCTGTTATTATGTATGCTTTCATTTTATAGTATATTTATGCTCTTTATCAAAACATTCACAATATTGTCTTAATTTATGTTATATATTATATTAATATTTATGTTATATATATTATATTAATATTAAAAATTTGGTAATAAATATATGAGTGATAAATTAGAATTTTTAATGGTTCAGTTTAATCCTATTGTCGGAGATATTAGCGGTAATACAGATAAAATTTTAAAGATTATTGGTGAAAATAATAAATCAAATAATACTAGAATTTTTGTTTTTCCTGAATTATCTTTGTGTGGTTATACACCAGAAGATCTTCTTTTTCGAAAAGATTTCAAGAGCTCTATAGTATGTCATATAGATTTAATTAGAAATTCTATTAAAAGTAACGAATATTTAATTTTGGGAGCCCCAAGTTTTTCTGAAGACTTAAAAAAAATTTGGAATAGTGCTTATATTTTTAATGATAAAAAAATCATTCATATTTATAATAAGCAGATATTGCCTAATTATGGGGTATTTGATGAAAAAAGATATTTCCAATCTGGTACTAAAAATTTAGTATTAAATATTAATAATAATAAAATTTGTATATTAATATGTGAAGACTCATGGGGGTTTGAATCTTTGTTTGACCCAAGTCTTAGTAATATAGATTTTTTAGTTTCTATAAACGCTTCACCTTATGAAAAAAATAAAGACAATCAGAGAATTAATTATTTTAAAAATCTTTCATTAAAATACGGATTTAATTTAATTTATTTAAATATTGTAGGTGGGCAAGATGAAATTGTATTTGATGGATCATCTTTTTTGTTAGATAGGTATGGCAACTTATTACATACTTGCATGTCATTTTATGAAGACGTATTTAGTTTTATTTTTGAAGAAAAAAAATTCTCTAGCAATGCATCATTTTTTTTAAAAAAAGAATTTTATGAATTTGAAAATATATATGAAGCAATAAAGTTAGGAACTTTCGACTATATATCTAAAAGTGGTTTTAACGGAGTTATTATAGGTTTGTCTGGAGGAATAGACTCAGCATTAGTTTTAGCCCTTGCGTCTGACATCTTTGATAAAGATAATATTGAAGTCGTATTGTTACCTTCTATATACACATCAGATTTAAGTATGCAGCTTGCAAAAGAGCAATGTGGGTTATTAAATATTAAATATTCTGTTATAAGTATTAAAAATATTATTGATGCTATAACTACTAATCTAGAAGAAAGATTCTCTGGATTACAAACAGATATTACTGAAGAAAATATTCAATCAAGAGCAAGAGGTCTTATCTTAATGTCATTATCAAATAAAACTGGAAAAATGCTTTTAACAACAGGTAATAAAAGTGAGCTATCTGTTGGGTATTCTACACTTTATGGAGATATGTGCGGAAGTTTTGCGCCACTTAAAGATGTATATAAGACTGATATATATAGTATTTGCAAATATAGAAATTCATTATCTTATATAATACCGCAAGGTGTTATTGATAGGATGCCTACTGCTGAATTAGCTTCAGATCAGTACGATATTGACTCTCTTCCTCAATACGATACATTAGATGCTATATTAAAATTATTTATTGAAGAAAGAAAATCAATTAAGGAAATCTGTTTACTTGGATTTGAAAAAAACTTAGTTACTAATATCATTAAAATAGTTATAAAAAATGAATTTAAGAGAAGACAATACGCTCCAGGAGTTAAGATAACTAAGCAATCATTTGGAAAAGAGAGAAGATTTCCAATAGAATCTCAATTTAAGTTTTAATTTTCAATTAGTTTGTTAGGTTGTTCTTTAGAATTAATACTTGTATTTTTTTCATCATTGTTTTCAAAATTTTCATTATTTTTAATTTTAATTTTTTCTTCAACAATAATATCTTTAAGGTTCAAATCTGAAATATCGTCTTCATAAAAAAAGTCTAATAAGTTTTTTTTAAATTTTTTTTTGTTATTGTAATTTTTAGTATCTTGATTACTCTTAAAGGTAATTGAATATTTTTCTAATTTTTGTTCTGATTCTCTTTCAATTATATTATTGTTTACAAAATATTCTACAGAATATACATTACTAAAATTATCAATTTTTTGCTCCTTAATATCAAAGCCTAAAGCTATAGCCAGCTTATCAGCTGTAGAACCTATAACAAAATAACTTTGTTTTTGATTATTATTCAATATATCTTGAAAATATTCAGATTTATAATCAGGGAAGTTTGTTTGAATGACTTTATCTATATCTCTTGCATTATCTAGCATTAAAAGTTTCTCATACGAGTGTTTTAGAAAAAGAAGCGCATCTTTATTTGCTAGTGCATTTGGATAATTTTCTATTATGTAAATACATCTATTAATTGTTGCTATGTAAGCTTTTCTTTTGTAGTAAAAAATTCCTACATTCAATTCATGGGCTGCAAGGGCATTTCTTAAGTAAACCATTCTTTTATATGAATCAATAGCGTATTCTGAATTATTATAATTTTTATAAACATATGAAAAATCATCGAAAGCTTTTTTTATTGTAAGTGAATCTTTATCTGTATGTGTATGTGGTAAAATATTATTGAAAAAACTTTTTCCTCTATTAAAATTTACTAGCCCACGAAGATAATGCGCATACGGCAGAATTTTACTTGTGCTATTCATAGCAATAAATCTATCAATAATAGCAATAGATGCATCCCATCTAGCTAGTTTATAATTTGCAAATCCTAATTCTATATGACTTGCTTCTGCATATTTTGAAAAAGGATAATTTGCCTCGATTTGTCTATATAAATCTATTGCGTCAGTATACTGTTCTTTTTTGAGTAAAAATTTAGCATTATTGTATAATTCTTCTGCTGTTTTTGTATTACTCTTGTTATCTATTACAGCTCCTTTTCGATCTATACTTTTATTTTCGTCTCCACTAAAAAAATTTTTAGTAGCGCATCCCGCAAGAATTAAAATTAAAAGTATATAAATATTTATTTTTATCATATTCTTATGCATATTATTAAGAGAAAATTTTACCATGATTACAGAAATTAAAAGTAAAGATATTATAGAATATATAATATCAGAAGAATGTAAAGGACTAAGAGCTGATCAAGCTATTGCCCAAGAAAATAAAGATTTTTCAAGAAGTTTAATACAAAAGTGGATTAAAAAAGGGAATATATTGGTTAATGGTAAGACAATAAAAGCTAAAGATATTTTATGTATAGATGACAAAATTACCATATTTCCAGAAGAGAATATAAATATTGAATTCATAGTATCTGAATATATACCTATTGAAGTCGTTTATGAAGATAATGATTTAATAATAATAAACAAAAAAAGCAATATTATATCGCATCCTGCAGCAGGTCATAAAATTGGAACATTAGCAAATGGTCTTATTTATATGTATCCCGAACTTTCAAATTTACCAAGATCCGGATTAATTCATAGGTTAGATAAAGATA
>CAXNNI010000098.1:0-3648 GCA_964203715.1 Gammaproteobacteria bacterium | reverse complement strand
AGAAACTGATTGGCATTTTAGAGTTCCAGAGGTCTTAGATTATGCATAACTGGGAGACTATAATTGGATTAGAATTGCATGTGCAACTTTTGACTAAAAGTAAAATTTTTTCTTCCTCCTCAACGTCCTATGGAAAAGATCCAAATAAGCAAGCATCTTATATAGATTTAGCCATGCCTGGAACCTTACCTGTAATAAATAAGTTAGCTATTAAAAAAGCAGTGCAATTTGGATTAGCAATAAATGCTAACATCGCAAAAAAATCGATATTTGCTAGAAAAAATTATTTTTATCCTGATTTACCAAAAAATTATCAAATAAGTCAATTAGATTTTCCTATAGTAGAGGGTGGTTATATTGAGATACTAGACAAAAATATTAATAAAAGAATTAATATTACGAGAGCTCATCTAGAAGAAGATGCAGGAAAATCAATTCATAGTGAAGAAAATAATTGCTCATATATTGACTTAAATAGAGCAGGTACTCCATTACTAGAAATTGTATCGGAGCCAGAAATATCATCTGCGATTGAAGCAGTGTTATATATGAAAAAAATACATAACATTGTAACTTTTTTAGAAATTTCAGATGGAAATATGCAGGAAGGCTCATTTAGATGCGATGTAAATGTCTCAGTTAGAAAAGTAGGAGATAAAAAATTAGGAACAAGAACTGAGTTAAAAAATATAAATTCATTTAAGTTTGTTGAAAAAGCAATTAATTATGAAATAGAAAGGCAAATTAATTTGCTTGAACAGGGTGGAAAAATAACCCAAGAAACTAGGTCATATGATGAAAATAAAAATATTACAAAACCTATGAGAAGTAAAGAGGACGCAAATGATTATAGATATTTTCCAGACCCAGATTTGCTGCCAATAGAAATAGATGAGGAGTATATTTTTGAAATAAAAAAAACACTACCAGAATTGCCTGATACTAAAAGAAATTTATATAAATCTAAATTTAATCTAAAAGATGAAGATATAAATATAATTTTAGGAAATACTGCATTTTCAAATTTTTTAGATAAAGTTTTTGATATTTCGAAAGTTGATGTAAAAAAAACTTTACATTATTTTAGTGCCATAGTAGATAAAAAAATTACCAAAGATGATTTTTTATTATTTGAAAAATTGATATCGCCATATGTTTTTTGTTTAATCATAGATTTAGTTGAGAAAAAAATTATATTAAAAAATGACTTTAAAAAATTAATTAATTCCGTATTAAATGAAAACCAAGATGTATTATCTTTAATAAAAAAATATTCTAAGAAAAACAATACACAGGATAGTCAAAAAATTAATGAATTGATAAAAAATATCATTAGCGAAAATAAAAAACAAGTTGACGAATATAAAAGTGGTAAAACAAAAATTTTGAGTTTTTTTGTTGGTCAAGTCTTGAAAGAAATTAAGGTTGCTGACCCAAACTCTGTTAGAGAAAAAATTATTAAATTTTTAGACTCTATTTGAAAAAATAGAAATTCTATTAAACCCTAGGTTATCTTTCTCTGATTTTATTAAATTTAAATCAAATTTTTTTGAATATTCTTTGAGTATTAAAGTTTGGTTATGAGAATGCTCTATTACCATGAATGAATTTTCTTTTAAATAATTAATCCCAAATTTTATAATTTTAAATATATCATTAAGACCATTATTTTTAGCATAAAGACTATTTTTTGGATCTGAAAGTTCTTTGTAAAAAAACAAATTTTTTTTTGAAAGATATGGGGGGTTTGAGATGATGAAGTCATATTTTTCTTTTTTTATATTTAAAAACCAGTTAGATTTTTTTATTTCTATTTTATCTTCTACTCCATTAATTTTAATATTTTTCCTCGCTATTTTTAGTGCCATTAAATTTACATCTGTTGCTAGTATTTTAATATTTTTAAAATTACTTGCTATTGCAATACTGATAGCCCCAGTTCCCGTTCCAAGTTCTAATATTTTATTTTTTTCTTTTATAAAATTTTTAATAGCTCTAGGAAAGATTTCAATATCTTCTCTTGGGGAAAAAATACCTGGCGCAGTTTTTATTATAAACTTATTAAATTCAATTATATTAGGCTTCATTATTTGCGAGAAGGTCTGCTTGATATTCATTATTAAGTGCTGTTGTTAAAGCCATAATATTTCCATCCAAAAAATCTTCTAAGTTATATAATGTTAAGTTTATTCTATGATCTGTGATTCTACCTTGAGGGAAATTATATGTTCTTATCCTGTCTGATCTGTCACCAGTGCCAACAAGTTTTTTTCTTATCTTTGACTGCTCACTAGTTTGTTTAGCTCTCTCAGAATCTAATAATTTTGCATGTAGTAGAGACATTGCTTTTGCTTTATTTTTATGTTGCGATCTATCATCTTGACATTCAACTACAAAACCTGTTGGCAAATGTGTAATTCTAATTGCCGAATCTGTTTTATTAACATGTTGGCCACCGGCGCCAGATGCTCTAAAAGTATCAATTCTTAAATCGTCAGAATTGATAATATAGTCTTCAATTTTTTCAACTTCTGGCATAACTGCAACTGTTGATGCCGAAGTATGAATTCTTCCTTGTGATTCAGTATTTGGAACTCTTTGTACTCTATGAGCGCCAGATTCAAACTTTAGCTTTGAATAAGCACCATATCCAGAAATTTTCATTACTACTAATTTATAACCGCCTTTGTCTCCTTGATTTTTAGACAGTAACTCAATTTCCCAATTTTGTCTTTCTGCAAAGCGGAAGTACATTTTAAATAAGTCCCCAGCAAAAATTGCAGCCTCTAATCCACCAGTACCAGCCCTAATTTCTAAAAATACATTATTTTTATCATTAGGATCTTCTGGTAGAAGAGATATTTCTAAATTTTTTTCGAGCTTAGACATTTCTTTTATAGAAAATTTAATTTCTTCATCTGCAAGTTTTTTTAGTTCTCCTGCTTCAGTATTTGAAATTTCTTCTGACTCTATTAAAGATTTTTTAAAAGTTAAATATTTTTTATAGTCCTTAACTATAGTTTCTAAACTAGCATATTCTATAGAAAATTTTTTATACTTATTTGTATCATTTATTGTATTTTGATCAGAAAGTATTTCTTCAATTTCTTGGTATTTACTATATATTTCATCAAGTTTTTTTTTTAAAGAGTCTTTCATTTTTTCTTGTTAACTAAGAAAATATCACATACTAAATTTATAAGTTTTTTATTATCCGTTTGTCCTGCTTTATTAAGCGCAAGAGTAGGTTTGTGAGTAAGCTTAGAAGTTAAATTTTTACTTAATTGTTCAATAATATCTTTTGGATTTTTTCCTAGTTTTAATTGATTTATAGATTTTTCGAGACAATTTACTCTAATAGATTCACAATCATCTCTATATTGTTTTATTACAGAGAAAGCTGACTGAGATTTTCTCCAATTCATATATTCTTCAACTTTAGAATCAACTATATATTTTGCATTAAATACACTTTTTTTTCTTGTTTCATAATTTTTTTTAATTAATTCTTGAATATTATCCAGTGTATAAAGAAATATATCAGAAAGAGTCTTAACTTCAGTTTCTATATTTCTAGGAACTCCTAAGTCAACAATGTATATTGGTTTATGCTTTCTATATTTAAGAGCAGTTTCAATTGCACCTTTC
>CAXNNI010000097.1:0-3691 GCA_964203715.1 Gammaproteobacteria bacterium | reverse complement strand
AAAATCTCCAATCAAAAGTGTTGGTAACATTGATCCAGAAGGTATTCTAAACGGCTCAGCTAAAAAAGATCTTAAAAATAGTACAATTATTAAAATTAGTAAAAAAGATTTTGACTCTTTTGAAAACCAGAAAAATATTTTACTTTCCTTAATAATATTTATTTTTTCAACTAATATAAATACTATACAAATAGAAATTGATACAATTAATATAAATTCAAGATCAATACTATTCATTTAATTTTTAGTCTTTTTTAAGAAAGTTTAGAGCATCTTCTAGCTCTGAAACTATTTGATTTACTAATTGAGAAGATAATGCTAGTTCTTTTTTTACTACTTCCCCAGATAATTTTCTTCTAGCTCCCTCTATTGTATATCCTTGTTCATATAATAAGCTTCTTATCTGCCTTATTAACATAACATCATGTCTTTGATAATACCTTCTATTTCCTCTTCTTTTATCAGGTGAAAGCATTTTGAACTCTTGCTCCCAATATCTAAGAACGTGAGACTTAACGTCACAAAGTTCACTTACTTCTCCAATAGTAAAATATCTTTTACTTGGGATTAAATCATTTTTTTTTTCATCAGTTTGAGATTGCATTATTTTCAACTCTTGACTTTACTTTTAACCCAGCTCGAAAAGTAACAACTCTTCTAGAACTTATTTCAAAATCTTGTCCAGTTTTTGGATTTCTTCCTGGTCTTGCTTTCTTATCTCTTAACATGAAATTTCCAAACCCTGAAATTTTAACATCAATTCCATCTATTAAATTATCAGTTATTTCCTGAAAGAAAACTTCTACAAATTCTTTCGCTTCCCTTTTATTTAAACCAAGCTCTTCGAACAAATAATTCACAATTTCTGATTTCGTTAGTGTCATTTGCATTCTCAATTAAATACTTCTAAGTACAATTTTGTATTTACTTATAAGCCCATCTAAGATTAACTTAATATACCTATCTACTTCTTGATGTGTAAGAGTTTTAGTCTTTTCTTGAAAAATAAAACCTATGCCAAAGCTGATATTATTTTCAGGTATGTTTTTTCCTCTATACATATCAAAGAGTAATATTTTTTTTAGCGAATGTACATTAATTTTATGAATTACTTCCAAAATACTACTATATCCTACTGTATCACTTACTATGAATGACAAATCCCTTCTAATATATGGTAATTTTGAAAAATTTTCGAACTTTTCCATTCTACTATTTTTTTTAATTACACTTACTAAATCACTAATTGACAAAGTCAGAGTGATATATTCTTTTTCTTTAACCTCAAAATCTTTAATTACATAATTAAGTTCCTTTTTATATATACCTACCATCATGGAAATATCTTCTATAATTTGAGACATGTCATATTTGTCAAATTTTTTATTTTCTCCTGACCAATTCACTTCGTATCTTTGGCCACTGACTACACAGGTTAAAACCTGATCAATAGTTTTGCCAAAGACATTACTAATTTCAAAGAAACGATATGAATTTCTAAAATTTACATCATTATTGTATTCTATATTTTTAATTAAAGAAGATACTAAGTTTGTTCTAAGTCTATTTTGCTCTAAACTCATATGATTTAGTATATTATAATGATTATTGAAATCATGATTCTTCCAATCCATATTTTCTAGCTTATCACTACTAACAAAAGAATAATTTAAGCACTCTGAAAAACTATTTTTATATAAATAATTTTTAATTTCATTAACTATTTTAAATGGTAAATACTTTTTATTAAATTCAGAACTTATCTTTTCAGGTATAAGTGAAATTCTATCATAACCATATACTCTTGCTACTTCTTCTATATAATCTGCATGAATATTTAAATCATATCTATAACTTGGGCTAACAACAGTTTTATCTTTTTTATTGTAATTGCACCCAATAGATAGAAATATTTTAATTATTTCATCATTATTAATAGGTATACCAATTGTTTTTCTTATTTTATCAAAATCAACTGAAACTTTATTTCTTACTGGAAAATAATTTTTATTATCAATAGTAATAATGTCAGAAAAATTACATATTTTATTATTAAAAAGAATATTTCTTAATTCTATCAACGCTTTCTCTGGTAAATTAAAATCTACTCCTCGCTCAAATCTATGAGATGACTCAGTTTGTAGTTTCAATTTTCTACCTTTATTAGCAATAAAATCTGGGAGGAAAAAAGCACTCTCTATGATGATATTTTTTGTAGATTTAGTAACTGAACATTCCTCTGCTCCAATAATACCAGCTAATGATAAAATATTTTTTTTATCTGATACAACAACATTATCCTTAGATAAAACATACTGATTACCATCTAACGCTTTAATAGATTCGTTTTTTTTTGCCATCCTGATTGTAATATCACCATTAATTTTATCTGCATCATATGCATGCATTGGCTGCCCTATGTCAATCATAATATAATTTAATATATCTACTATCGGGTGTATTAATTTAATACCAATATCGTTAAGCCTTTTATTAATAAAATCTGGAGTCAAACATGACAAGGAAAGGTTCGTTAAAGACATATAACAGTACCTAGGACAGATTTTGTTTTCTAAAATATTAAATTTTGTTTTTGTAGTAGCGCAATTAGAATTTATTTTCTGTTTTTTCTTATTAGCTTTAAACTTATATTTATCGTTTATACAGTGCAGCTCTCTTGAAATTCCATAAACTGATAAACAATCTGATCTATTTGGCGTCAAATCTATATCTATTAAATAATCGTCTTCAATATTTGAAATATTATCAACTTCAAGACCAGCCATAGTTAATTGATGAGATAACTTTTCTACGCTTGTAGGTATATCTACATAAGTTTCAAGCCAGCTTCTTGTTAACTTCATAATCTATAATCTCTGGAACTGTTTTAAAAATCTTAAATCATTTTCATAAAATAATCTTAAATCAGTTATACCAAATTTCAACATAGCTAACCTTTCAACCCCTATTCCAAATGCATAGCCACCATAAATAGAAGAATCAATTTTAGCCATTTCTAAAACATTTGGATGCACCATTCCACAACCAAGAATTTCTAACCAAATTTTATGACCTTTGCCGTCTGTATATTCAATATCTACTTCAGCAGATGGCTCCGTAAATGGAAAATAAGAAGGCCTAAATCTTATTTTCAAGTTATCTTCTTCAAAAAAACTTTTTAAAAAAATGTTAATCATTGATTTTAAATTTGAAAAAGAAACTTCTTTATCTACATAAAGTCCTTCTATCTGATGAAACATTGGAGTATGAGTTATATCTGAGTCTTTTCTATATACTTTGCCGGGCGCAATTATTCTAATAGGTGGCTTTTTTTCAGCCATTGCTCTCACTTGAACTGACGATGTATGCGTTCTTAATAAAAGATTATTTTCTAAATAAAATGTATCATGCATTGCTCTTGCAGGATGAGATTCTGGGATATTTAAAGCAGTAAAATTATGAAAGTCATCTTCTATTTCTGGTCCCTCAACAGATTCAAATCTTAGTGACTCAAATATTTCAATGGAATAATTCATAGTTTTAGTAATTGGATGTAAACTACCAATAGAAGATATTTTTGCAGGTATTGATGAGTCAAAATTTTCTTTTTTTTGATTAATGCTTTTGCTTAATATTTTTTTTTTTTCACTTAATGAGTTACTAATTTGCTCTTTTGTATCATTAAGAATTT
>CAXNNI010000096.1:0-3726 GCA_964203715.1 Gammaproteobacteria bacterium | reverse complement strand
TTTCTCATTATCTAACTCCTGAAGTTGTTTAAATTTTCTATACGATAGAATTGGAGACTCTAATGTTAATCTGAAAGCGTGTTGTGAGCTTTCTTCAAATATATTTAAATCTGGACCTAAGTTTGTTTCTAGTGACATAACATTATTTTCTCTTATTGGATCAATAGGAGGGTTTGTTACTTGAGCAAACTGTTGTCTGAAATAATCATATAAAGATCTTGTTTCTTTTGAAAAAATTGGAAAAGGAGTATCATCACCCATTGAGCCAATAGCTTCTTCACTTAATTTTGATAGTGGTTTTAATATTTGATCTTTTTCCTCATAAGTTATATTAAACATTTTTTCGTAAATTTTTATTTTATTTTCATCAAAAAATTCTAATTCAGGAAATTTATCAGGAATTATATCGCGCATATATTTTGTGCCTGCATTTATCCATTCTTTATATGGACATCTATTTTTTAAAATATTATCAATATCGTTTGAATATAAAATTTTATTTTCAAGAGTATCAACAGCGATTATCTGGCCTGGACCAAGTTTTCCTTTTTCTATAATATCCTGCTCATTATAATCATACACACCAATTTCAGATGCTATTGTTATGTGTCTATCTTTAGTTATTATATATCTTGCTGGTCTTAAACCATTTCTATCAGTAACGCATGCAGCATATCTTCCATCTGTTAGAACAATGCCTGCTGGGCCATCCCAAGATTCCATATGTTTTGAGTTATACTCATAAAATGCTCTTAAATCAGAGTCAGAAGCTGGTATGCTTTTCCATGCAGGTGGAATAAGTAATTTTATTGCTTTAAATAAATTAATACCGCCAATAGTTAAGATTTCAAGCATATTATCAAGGCTTTTTGAGTCAGATCCATTCATAGATACTAAAGGTTTTAATTCACTTAGTTCTGGAATTTTTGGGGTCTTAAAAATACTGGATCTTGCTTGCGCCCAATTTCTATTAGCTCTAATGGTATTAATTTCTCCATTGTGTGCAAGCATTCTGAAAGGTTGGGCTAGATTCCATTGAGGAGTTGTATTAGTTGAAAATCTTTGGTGAAAAACACATAGTGAGGTTTCAAGCTTGTCATTAGATAAGTCTAAAAAAAAATTTGTAAGATGTTTTGGCATAATCATGCCTTTATACAAAATTACTTTTGACGATAAACTGCATATATAAAAAATATCATCAGAAGTTTTTGAAATTAATATTTCAATTTTTCTCCTAATAACTAGCAATTTAGCTTCAAAATCTTCAAGATTAAAATCTTGCGGAACATTTATAAAAGCTTGGCAAATATATGGTAATGATTTTAGAGCATCTTCACCACAAATTTTTTTATTTATTGGAACTTCTCTCCATCCTGCTAGAGTAAAATTGTAATTATGCATTACTTTTTCAATAATTTTTATTGAAGCTTCTCTTTTTTTTAGATTTGAATTTAGAAAAAACATGCCAATTGCAAAGTTTTTTGCTAAATTAAATTTTTGTTCATTTACAATTGATCTAAAAAAAAATTCAGGAATTTTGAATAATATACCGCATCCATCCCCAGAAATTCCATCAGCACCGACTGCTCCTCTGTGGGCAAGCCTTTCGAGAGCGATAATAGCTGTACTGATTAACCAATGACTAGGTTTGTTGTCTATATTAACCATTAAACCGAATCCGCAACTATCCTTTTCAAAGCTTTCGTTATATAAACCTGTTATTTTTTTATTTTTTATAATCATACCCTCTATTAAATAAATAAAATCTAAAAAAGGTTGATGATAGATCACCAAACCCTATAGATAAAGTTTGGTACGTTCCTTCAGCATTTAGCTTACTTCCGTCCCCATGTTATCAAGGATGAACGAACAAAAATATAGTATTAAATCATGTAGAACCATTTAGTTTAGTATTGGATCATTCTTCACTATAACTGAAAAAACTTTTAAAACATAACAACTAAAGCTATTGGTGCAAACTTTTACAAAGTGATTCTAATTATATTCATATAATTATATTACTCCTTATTTTAATAAATATTAAGATTAATTATTTCAAGCGCACGTATACATTACTTGCATAATTTCACATATTCTTTTTGAGCAAATCTATCTGTCATTCCAGCAATATAGTCACAAATAACTCTTTCTTTATGACCAGAATTAATTTTTCTTAAATTATAATTATAGAATTTTTGAGGAAGAAGCTTAATATTTTCATTATAAATTGAAAAAAGATTACTTATAGTCACATTAGCTTGTTTTGTCATTTTTAAAATATCTTGATGCTTGTATAAATTTTTATGTAAAAACTTTTTTAGTTCTGAGTTTAGCTGTTTGACGTTATTAGAAAACGAAATAATTAATTTATTATAATTTTTTACATCATTGGCAGTAATAATATTTTCATTTTTAATATTTTGATTTGAATTTTTTATTAAATCAGTTATTAATAAATTTATAATTAACCTTACTGTTTCATTAACAATTTTTGATTCAGCTAAGGAAGGATATTTTTTTAAAACATTTTTCATTTGCTCAAAAAAGATTGGTATAGTTTTTAGCTGATCAAGAGAAATTCTTTTTGATTTTACTCCATCTTGAATATCATGATTATTATATGCAATTTCATCGCATATATTTGTAATTTGAGCTTCTAAAGACGGTTGTTTTTTTTTTAAAAATCTTAGTGCCACTGGGCCTAGTTCATGTGCAAGAGAAATAGAGCATTTTTTTAAAATACCCTCCCTAGTTTCAAAACATAAATTTAACCCAGGAAAACTAGCATATTGATTTTCTAGTTTATCAATTATTCTTAGTGACTGAATATTATGCTCAAAGCCACCAAAATTTTTCATACATTTATTTAAAATATCTTGTCCAGCATGCCCAAAAGGAGCGTGTCCCAAATCATGTGCGAGTGCTATAGATTCTGCAAGATCTTCATTTAACTTTAAAGCTCTTGCAACTGCTCGTGTAATTTGTGTTACTTCAATTGTATGAGTTAGTCTAGTTCTATACATATCTCCTTCGTGATTAACAAAAACTTGGGTTTTATATTCTAATCTTCGAAAAGCTGTGGAATGAATAATTCTTTCTCTATCTCTTTGAAATTCTGTTCTTAGAACTGGTGGACTTTCCGAATATACTCTACCTATAGTGTTTGATGATTTTAAAGCATAGGATGCAAGATTGTTCTCAGTATCATTAAACATGATTTACAAGTGCTTTAAAAATAGAAACTTTACTTACTTTGTCAGTTGTATATGCTTTTCCTATTCCATTAGCAAGAATATAAATTATTTTGTTATTTTTAACTTTTTTATCATGTTGCATTATTTTAAACAATTCATCTATATTAACGTTTTTAGGTAATTTTGTTGGCAAATTAAATAGCTCTAATATTTTTTTAATTTCATTATACTCAGAAACTTTCATTGTCTTATTTTGAATTGAGACATCTGCTGCAATTAAAAAACCGCAAGAAATAGCTTCTCCATGAAGCCATTTTCCATAACCTATATAATTTTCAATAGCATGTCCAAATGTATGTCCAAAATTTAATAAAGCTCTAATATTTTCTTCTTTTTCATCTAGAGTAACTACCTTTGCTTTAATTTCACAAGACTTTTTAATAATATACATTATGTGCTTTGAATCTCTTGATTTTATTTTTTTATAATTTTTTATTATCCAATTAAAAAAATTTTTATCTTTTATTATTCC
>CAXNNI010000095.1:0-3810 GCA_964203715.1 Gammaproteobacteria bacterium | reverse complement strand
TTCTAGCATTCTTAGACCATGAACTTCAAGAATTTTACTATTAGCAAAACCACCTAATAGAGCTTCGCGTATATTTTTTTTATTTACATTGAATTTTTCTGACAAAACATATGCTTCACTAATAGCATTTATTGTCTGACCGACAATAATTTGATTGCATGCTTTAGCTAGTTGACCTGACCCGCTTTCTCCTATATGCGTAATCTTACTGCCTAATACTTTAAATATAGGCATAACTTTATTAACAATTTTTTTTTGTCCACCTATCATAATAGATAAATTTCCTTTTTTTGCGCCAATTTCACCACCAGAAACAGGAGCATCTATTAAATGTATTTTATCTTTTAATAATTTTTTAGACATTTTTATGGTTTCTATCGGGCAAATTGTACTCATATCTATAATTATTGCGGGTTTATTTATTGATTTATGAACACTCCTTTTACCAAATAATATTTTTTTTACATCAATTGTCTCAGTGACAGCTAAGATTAGAATATCTATAGAGCAAAAAAATTCATTAATATCATTAATAGCTATAATTTTATTTTTTTTTAAAATTGGATATTTTTTTTTATCCCTGGCATACGCATATACAGTAAATTTATTCTTTATGAGATTTTTTGCCATCGGAAGACCAATTATACCAGTTCCAATGAAGCCTATTTTTGTTTTTTTATTTATCATATTATAAATAAGTTTTAGTTCTATAGAGTATTGAGTTAAGATAATAATGTGCAGATATATTATAACCAATTAAGCCAGCAATTACAGGAAAATTTAAAGCCTATTTATATAATTACAGGCAATGATATATATCAAGAAGAATCTTGTGTGCAAAAAATTATAGTGACTGCACATAAGGCAAACTTTATTGAACATGAAATATTTTATGTAGAAAATTTTTTTGATTGGAATAATTACGAGTTAGAGAGTTTAAATTTATCTTTATTTTCTGAGAAAAAAATCACTGAACTTAGATTTTTAACTAAAACTGTAAGTTCTATAGCAGAAAAAAAAATATTTGATTACATAGAAAATTTTGATAAGAATAAAATTCTAATTTTTAGATTACCAGAATTAAAGTCTACTGACTATAAAAAAAAATATTTGTACACAAAAAATAACAATGTTGGAATAATTCGTATTTTCCCTTTTACCAAGAAAAATATGATAGAAGAAATTAAACTATCTTCAAAAAAAGTAAATTTAAAAGTTAACGATGAATGTATTAATTTTATTGCAGATATTTACGAGGGAAATATGTTAGCAGCTAATCAAGCTATCGTAAGACTTTCTTTAATGATTAATCATAACGAAGAAATTAATTTGAATTTTTTAAGTAATAGTCTTTCAAAGGATGTATATTTCGAGGCTAATAGTTTAGTTGATTATTCTATTATTGAAAACATAGAAAAAATTCAAACTTGTATTAATTTTTTGCGTGAAAATAATTATCCTGTACAATATATTATTTGGTCTTTTATAAGATTTTTTAGAAGTATTCTTTTTAATATATATTCAGTAAAAAATGGTAAATCAAAAAATGAAATCCTTGATTTAATATGGCCTTATGAAAGAAAAAAAGTAATTTCATATGCTTTAGAAAAATTATCTGAAAAAAAAATAGAATCTTATCTAGGGATTTTAATCAGATTAGATTACCAGTCTAAGAACATTATAAATGGTAATGCCTGGGATTCTATTTACGACTTGTCAATTTCTGTAGCTAAAAATAGACTTTCAGTTATTAAATATACTTAATATAATATATATCATGAATGTAAAAGAATACGTAAAAAAAGTTTGCCAGAATGCTAAAAAAGCTGCTGTAGAAATGTCTCGGATTAGTGAAACTAATAAGAATTTAGTCTTAGAATCACTTATTACAGAATTAAATTTACATAGAGACGTAATTATATCCTCTAATATTGCTGATATTGGAAAACTTAAATCTAATGAAAATTTTTCAAATTCATTTATTGATAGACTACTAATAAATGACGACAGAATTGATGACATTATTAAAAGTATTAAGGAAATAATTGTTCTTAAAGATCCCGTTGGTGAAATAAAAGACCTAAAAAAAATGCCCAGTGGCATAAAAATTGGAAAAATGTCAATGCCTTTAGGCGTAATTGCTATGATATACGAATCAAGACCAAATGTAACAATTGATGCTTCTGCTTTGAGTATTAAATCAGGGAATTCTATAATATTACGTGGTGGATCAGAATCAATTAAAACAAATATAGCATTATCAAAATTCATTAAAAACGCATTAAAAAAAAATGGTATTTGTGATAATGCAGTACAATTATTAGAATATACTAATCGTGAAATAGTTAGTGAATTACTTCTTCAAAATGATTATATTGATATAGTCATTCCTAGGGGTGGCAAAGACTTAATAAATCTAATAGATAAAAATTCATTAATCCCAGTATTAAGGCATTTAGAGGGAATATGTCATGTTTATATCGATGAAGAAGCAGATATGGTAAAAGCTATCAATATATCAGTCAATTCAAAAACACAAAGAACTGGAGTCTGTAATGCAATGGAAACACTTATTGTTAATTCTAAAATAGCAGAAAAATTTTTACCTAAGCTAGAGATTGAGTTATTGTTAAAAAAAGTTGAGATACGTGGATGTGAAAAAACAAAAAAAATATTAAAAAAAGTAGTTACAGCAACTGATAAAGACTGGTCTACAGAATATTTAGATTCCATTTTATCTATAAAAATTGTTAATAATTGTGAAGAAGCGATAGCTCATATTTCAAAATATGGATCTGGTCATACTGATGCAATAGTTACAGAAAATAAGAAAAATGCAGAATTATTTCTTAGAAATGTTGATTCAAGTTCAGTAATGCATAATGTTTCAACAAGATTTGCAGATGGCTACGAGTATGGCTTAGGTGCAGAGATCGGAATAAGTACAAATAAACTTCATGCAAGAGGGCCTGTGGGGCTTAAAGGGTTAACAAATGAGAAGTTTGTTGTTATAGGTGATGGGAATATAAGGCAGTAATATGGTAAATAAAATTTATGACTATGCAGCTCAAATTATTAATTTAGAAAAAAAAGTAAATGAAATAAGGAGGTTTCTTTGACGTTGATAGCAAAAAAAATGAAATCAACGCTCTCATTATAAGTTTGCAAGATGAAGAAATATGGAAAGACAGAGAAAAAACATTGTTAATATCAAGAAAAAAATCATATTTGGAAAAAGAAATTGAAGAATTTTATTCTATATTGTCTGATTTTATTCAGATCAAGGAATTTTATGGTTTATATAAAGAAGATCAATCGATCGAAATTCAAGAATTTTTAACCTTAGAAATCAATAAAGTAAATATAAATATTGAAAAAATATCTTTATATAAATTATTTAAAAATAAATTTGATAATTGTAGTGCTTTTTTAGATATTAATTCAGGCTCTGGTGGTACAGAAGCTCAAGATTGGGCAGAAATGCTTTTGAGAATGTATTCAAAGTGGGGTGAAAACCATAATTACGATATAGAAATAATTGATATAACTAGAGGTGAAGTAGCAGGAATAAAAAGTGCTACATTAAAATTTAATGGACAGTATGCATTTGGATGGTTAAAAACAGAAACTGGAGTTCATAGGCTTGTGAGAAAATCTCCGTTTGATTCTGGCAATAGAAGACATACTTCATTTGCTTCAATCTTTGTTTCTCCAGAAATTAACGATGAAATTAATATAGAAATTGACCCGAGTGATTTAAGAATTGATACCTTTAGAGCTTCAGGCGCTGGTGGTCAGCACGTTAATAAA
>CAXNNI010000094.1:0-3852 GCA_964203715.1 Gammaproteobacteria bacterium | reverse complement strand
AAATAAGAATCGAAGTCTTTAATTATTATTAGAACTTATTCATAGGATTGGATTACATTCTTTATCTGTAAATAAGAAAGTTAATATTAAAAATTTAGTCAATATTATTGACTGATATCTTATTTTTTTCTCTTACATATAATATTGAGCTTATAAATGCAGTTATACTTAAAAAGCTTATTATTGTGCCGACAATAAAAGTTTCTTTATCTACAAGATTTCCAATTCCTACAAGAAAGTAGAGTAGCATTAAATATGATGTAAAAATATAAGTGTTGAATTTATTATTTCTAAGCTTCACCATTAAATATAAAAGCGGTATATTGTAAAATATAGTCGGGATAATTCTAGGTATGTTTTCTGATGGGCTTATTATTGCGTTCCATGTTGCAATAAGTGTTATTAATAATATTATTGAAATAAATACTATATATTCAAATATTATAAGTTTTTTCATATCTTTTTAGCTAATTCTGCTATTCTTATCCCAAAAGATACACAAAGTTTTATTTCATGATCTGATAAGTTATCTGAGTTTGATCCCGAAAAATGAGAAGGCCCATAAGGTGTTCCGCCAGTTACTGTCTTGTTTAATTCTTTTTCGCTATAAGGGATGCCTGTTAAAATCATTCCATGATGCAGTCATGGTATCATCATGGTTAATAAAGTAGTCTCATGCCCTCCATGAATGCTAGATGAAGAGGTAAAAACTCCAGCTGGCTTTCCACACAAAGAATTATTAAACCATTCAGAAGTTGTTCCATCTAAAAAAAATTTCATAGGTGCTGCCATATTTCCAAAATAAGTTGGTGATCCCATTATTAAGCCATTACAATTAGTTAAATCACTATTAGTTGCGTATAAAATATTTTTTTTATTAGCAATTTCGTTATTTTTAATTTCTGAAATTTCAGGTACTGTTCTAAGTATTGCTTCACAATTTTCAACAGAATTTACACCTCTAGAAATTTTTTCAGCCATTTTTTCTGTAGATCCATTTATAGAGTAATATAATATAAGAATTTTTTTCATTTAAAATCCTATCGGTAGGAATAAACTTGAAACTATACCCGTTGTTACTTTTTCTACAATTCTTCCTTCCTGAGCAGATATAATATAAGAGATATTTTCTTGATTTTGTATTAACTTTCCAAATAATCTTTCAAAACTTAAATTCACTTGATTTTTTTCCATAGTATTTGTAACTATTAGTAGTTCATCATTGTCTCGTGTGTTTGTTAGCCTCCATATTAAGGTTTCAATATTTATAGCAGAATTAATTAGCTTTTGTGGGTCTAATCTTTTATCTATTAAATAAAATTTTTCTTTATATCTATATGAAGCATGAATCATTCCATATAAACCTTTTCCTATTAAGTGAATCCTATCTCCATTAAATTTTTTATCAAAACCTTTTAATATTAAATCAATATTTTTTTGACCAGTTTTATCTACTGTTTTATGATCAACTTCTTTAAAAATATCTGTCATAACATCTGATATGTTATTAAAATAATCATTCTTTTCTAAATACTTAGGATTTAATTTGTATAATTTTATTATTAAATCTTTAGTATATTCTTTTGCGTTTTTTGCATGTATATCGGTAATGATATCAATATCAGATTTTGCCATATTAGATATAAAAGCTTGTTCTTTTTTGCATGAAATTAATAGTATTAGTAAAGCTATAAAGAGTAATTTTTTCATATTTAATTTAAGTCGTAATTCTTCTGTATATTTCAGAAATTTTTATCGGAAGTTTGTTTATGTCTTTAATTACTGAAAAATTTGTTTTTCCATACATGTATGGAAGGTAATCCATCCCATCTTCATCTATTGTTACACAATAAGTATGTATGCCTTGAAATCTTGTTTCTATTAAAGCTCTCTTTGTATCTTCTATACCATATGCACCTCTATAGCCATCTGAGTCATCTGGTTTTCCATCAGACAAAGTTATTAATAGTTTTGTTTTAGCTTCAATATTATTTAGTAACATTGTTAAATGTCTAATGTGAACTCCCATTCTTGTGTAATCCATAGCCTGTATGTTGGATATTTTATTTTTTACTAATTTATCATAGTTATCATTAAAATCTTTAATTTTATATATATCGCAGTTATCTCTGGTTTTACCTGAAAAACCATATATTGCATATTTATCTTTAAGAATTTCTAACGACTCACACAATAAGACTAAAGATTCTTTTTCCATTTTATTAATCCAACCAGAAGTGGAACCACTCATATCAACCATAAGCATAACAGCTACGTTTCTTTCAATTTTATTAAGCTTTGTAAATAATTTTTCGTCAACTTCTCTTCCTAGCTTTATATCTATACATGCGTCTATAAAAGCGTCAAAATCAATATCATCTCCATTATTTTGCCTCTTTAATTTTCTGTCATCATGTCTTAATGCCTCAAAAGTTTTTTTAAGATTTTTTATAAGACCTCTATGCTTGCTTAAAGTTTCATTTACAAAATTATTATCTATATCTGAAACATTTTTAACATTTAATGTACACCAATTTTTTTTATATTTTTGTTTAGAATAATCCCATTCATTATATAAAAAATTGAAATTAGAATCGATATTAGTATTAAGTAATTTCTCTGTATTAGCATTCATATTATAGCTATTTTGACCAGATGGTTTTAGGTATTCTTCAGGAATATCTCCAAAATCTTGAATTATTGATTCCATAATTTTTTTTATATCATCTGGAGGAGTAATATTTTTATCACCAAATTCTAAAATTAAATCATTGCTTTTATTTTCATTTTTTTGCACTGAAAATGTTTTTTTAGCAGTATTTTCTTCTTGATCTTCTTTTTTATTTAAATTGTTTGATTTATTTTCAACTTCCTTCCATTTTTCATGGAGTTCTTCTAAGGCTTTTTCAAAATTTTTTTTATCTTCATCAATTCTTTTTTTAGAAACTAAAAAAACATATTCTGGCTTCAAAGTTCCAGCGTATTGTGATAATGAAACTTTTGATACATCTTTTATAACAGAGTCAATCAGTTCTAGCGAGTCTTTATGTGTTGCATTGTTATTTGATAGTATATTAAGCGCTTTTTTAAAGTTATCAGAAATAGAAGAAATTTTACTTTTTGGGTTTAATTTTTCTAATATCCTTCCAATGCCAGGTAATTCTCTCTTAATTTTTTCATCTAATCTTATAGTTTCTAATATATGATATATTTTTAATGCGTTTTCTTTATTATCAAATTTTTCAAAATCTTTATCTTTGATTCTCCATGTACCAAAATAGGTTTGAGCCCACAAATGAATTGAACTAGCCTTTATTAAGTTAAAATTTTCTTCTTTTGAATTGAGAGTTGATATTTTTTCTGGTAAATATATGGTTTCAGTATCTGTATATATTTCTTCAGAAATATCAATTTTTAGGGGTCTTCCATTTAAACCTGTTATCATAGAGTCGATAATTTTTGAAAAATCTTTAAATTCTATACTCGCTATGCCTCCTGAAAGATTATTTACATAAAAAGAAATATTATTCATAAATTTAACTGACTCTTCTAAGCCATTAGTTTTAAATTTATTTAAAATTTCATTTATCCAGGGAACCCATTGTGACTCATCAAGATAGTTTAATGATTCTAAACCATTATGACAAAAACTATATGCAAGCTCTAAATCATGTTTACTTAAATTCTCAACGGTATTTATAATTTTTTTTTGATCTTGTAAGCTAAATAAACATAGTTTTTTTGCAGGATTTATTATATTTTTTTTATGATTTAATATTGTTTCAAGATAAATCTCTAATTTAAGTTGAAGCTCCCTTTAACCCATACCACCATATTTAGCAGAAGTTTTAA
>CAXNNI010000093.1:0-3927 GCA_964203715.1 Gammaproteobacteria bacterium | reverse complement strand
TATAATATTTAGATTTTATGGTCTTAAGACTTTATTAAAATTGTTTTTGAGATAATGTCATGTAAACATTTTTTATCTCTACGAAATATTGACATAAAAAAACCTAAACCAAAAATTAATAGAGAGATTATAGAGATATTAAATCTTAAAATAGCTTTTTTATAAGATACTCTTTCTCCGTTTATATTTTGAATTTTGATTCCCCAAGTTTTCATCCCTATGGTTTCTTGTTTATTAACCCAAAACCAAACAAAAAAATATTGTATTAATAAATAATAGTAAATTTGCAAGGTTAATTTTATATAAATATTATTTTCTAAGTTGAAGTTGTATAGAGGCATTGACATAATAATCAATATGGAGAAAACTATAAGATAATCATATATTATAGCGTATAGTCTTCTTAGTAATGAAACAGGTTTCATAAATTTTTTAGATACAGTGGTATTTTAATTTATATATTGTATTATCATTATAATGATAAATGCAAAAAATTCTGAATATTTAGATAACTTTCTTGACGCTATTTGGGTTGAGCAAGGTTTATCAAAAAATACTCTTATTTCTTATGAACATGATATAAAAATTTTTTTTTCGTATATTGATAAATTTAATATTAAGTTATCTGATGTTACTATCTCTAATATTAATACTTTCATTTCATCTAGATTTTCTTTAGGTATTTCATCAAAGAGTAATATGAGAATAATATCGTCTCTAAAAAAATTTTTTTTATACTTATTATTACGCAACATAGTAAAAAAAAATCCAACTGAAAGTATAGAAACACCAAGAAAAGTAAAATCTCTTCCACATACTATTGATGTTGAGAGTGTTAATAAGCTTTTAGATGCTCCAAGTTTTAACACTAAATTAGGGGCTAGAGATAAAGCAATGCTTGAAATTTTGTATTCATGTGGGTTAAGGGTTTCTGAACTTGTAACGCTTAAATTATCACAAGTAGTTATGGAAAGTAATTTTTTAAGGGTTATGGGAAAAGGAAGCAAGGAAAGAATAATACCTATAAATGATTACGCTTTAGAATTCCTAAAAACTTATATAAATGAATATAGACTAAAATTTACCAAAGAAAAGAAAACGGACTTTTTATTTTTGAGCAATAGAGGTAAAGAAATGACAAGGCATGCATTTTGGCATTTAATAAAAAAATATGCTTTTAAAGCTGGAATAAAAGAAAATCTATCACCGCATACATTAAGGCATGCATTTGCTACACATATGATAAATAATGGTGCAGACTTAAGAGTCGTTCAGTTATTGCTAGGGCACAGTGATTTATCTACAACACAATTATATACTCATATTGCTAAAAATGAATTAAAAGAGCTATTTTGCAAAAATCATCCAAGAGCATAAGATTATTTTTAATTATTGTTTTAGTTTTTTTCACTTAAAAATATAACTTTTGCAAGTGGAGAAGATGACATAAAGATTATTATTTTACAGGAAAAGTTAAAAAAATAATTCTAAAATATAAGTTTGATGAAATAAAAAAACTCCAATAGCAAATATTTACGAAGTATCTTATGACAGCGAAATTATTTATATAACAGAAGATGCTACATTATATTTTTGAAAGTGGTAATTTACATAAAATCGTAAATAAAAATAATATTTATTCTTTTATAAATCTGATTGAAGTAACAGCATCTTCCCGAAGAAAAATTTTATTAGATATTATTCCTGATTCAAAATTATTCGTATATGGAGATAGTAAAAAAATATATAAATGTAGTGACAGATATAGATTGCCTCTATCGCAGGAAGTCTCATAATGGAGATTCCAATTTATCTTGTTAATGGAATAAAAGCAAGATGTCTAGTTTATAATGTAAAAAATAAGTTCTAAGAGAAAAATTATATAAACATGGTGTTCAAAAAATAAAAATAATACATTTTCTAAAATTAAAAAAGGAGAAGTAATTACAAATGTTGATTGTAAAAATCTTATTGAAAAACATCAAAAAAAATCAGTAGTATAGGAATTATATCGACGCCTGCTATATTTTTTTCTGATGAGATTTTTATCCGAGGTTATTCTACTCCAAAAAAAATAATATCTAAAATAAAAAACTATTAAACCAGCTTTTTTCGTTATTAAATCCATTTATAATTAAAAGTTCTTTTGCCCTAGTACATGCTACATAAAGCAAATTTTGTTCTTCTACTTTTTCTTTTACTTCTGAATAATAAAATTTCTTATTAATAATTTTATTATTTTTAAAAATACTTGGTCTGTATAATAAATCTATACAATTTAACTCATTGTTAAATACTGGATAAAGAATGTTTTTTGAATTTTTACTATTATTTTTGTATGATTGAGCAATAAAAACAACATTAGATTCAAGTCCTTTAGCTGAATGCACTGTCATTATTCTTACAGTATCGCTGGAAATAATCTCGTTGTCATCATCATAATCTCTGAATCTTTCAATAAAATAAAGAAATTTAAATGGTGAAAGATATCTGCCATTATTAATTGTTAATGTCATATTTAAAAAATTCAAAAAATTATTTTTAATTTCTTTATTTTTAAGATTATTTTTATCTTTATAAATACTAAATACATTTAAATCATGATAAATTTTATTTAATAAATCATGAATTGGTATATTCCCAATAAAATTCTTCCAATTTTTTATTTTTTTATAATGTTCGGATTTAATTAGCAATTTTTCAATCTCGTTGAAATTTTTTTTAGTATAACTATTTAATTTTTTTATGTTGTAACCAAATATTGGGCATAATAATAATGAAAATAATTCGCTCTTGTTTTTTTCTTCTAAAATTAAGTATTTTAACAAAAGATATATATCATTTATTTCTGAATACTCTAAAATAGACTTTTTTTTATCTAAACTTACTGGAATATTATTTTTAATTAAATTTTCCGCTAATGTATTAACATAAGTTCTATCTCTTATTAAAATAATTATATCACGAAATTCTTTTTTTTCTTTTTTAAATAAATTTATAATTTGGTTAGAAATTTCATTAGATTCATAGATTACCTGTTCTAAAATAGGAACTTTGTTTTTTTTTAGAAAATTTTCATTGCTTGAAAAATTATTTATTAAAACTTTACCTTTTTTATTAATTTTTGTTGTTAAGTTTGCATTTTCAGTAAATATTTTATTAACAAAATTAATTATTTCTTTTGATGATCTTCTTGATTCATTGTTAACTAGTTTAATAGAATTGAATTTACTTTCAGTATACTCTATACATTTCATAAGTAATTTTGACTCAGATCCTCTAAATCCATATATTGATTGATTCTGATCTCCAACGATGGTTACAGTGCATTTTGCTGAAGAATTATACATTGCATTTAGAATCATTTTAATAATTTCCCACTGGATATAATTTGTATCTTGAAATTCATCAATTAAAATATGATTTATTGATTTTGATATTTTAAAAAACATCCAATCGTCTTCATCTAATATAGAAAGTAATTTATAGCAAATCCAAGTTATGTAATAAAAATCATAAAAATTAATGCTATTAATTGAGTTTTGATATTCTAGAAAAAATTCATGTGCTAATATCTTCCATGATTTTTGTATTTCATTAAAAATATTTTCTTCGTATAAATATATTTCGTCAATAAATATGTCTTTATTAACTAAAAATTTAGAAAGTTCATTTTCTATTTTTTTTTTTTGTGTTCTATTTTTTGTTAAAAAATAATAATAAATTTTTGAAATTTTTATTTCATTATTTATTTTTTTTTCTAAAATTATTTTTTTAATTTCTAAAAAGATTTTTGATAATTTATGTATATCAATTATATTTTCAATATTTTTTAAAAAATTATTCTGATAGAATAAAATTCTTTTATATTTATCATCAATATCTTCGTGTATTAAGTCTTTTTTATAATTAATCTGTAAGTAATAA
>CAXNNI010000092.1:0-3961 GCA_964203715.1 Gammaproteobacteria bacterium | reverse complement strand
ACGTCAGATAATATCACTTTATCATCTATATTTTTATAACCTGTATTGTCATCAGTAATAAAATAGTAATCTATGTAACATTTATTAATATTAATTAATATTTCTTGCCACTTTCTTAAATTTTCAGATGAAAAATTTGATTTAACTATAATTATTGTAGGTGATTTATTAATTAATAAATAGCTATCAAGAAGACTACTGTGGGAATTAGGATATTGATTGACCTTTGATGCCGCGTAGGCAAATATAGAGTTTGCAGAATCAATATATTTTGTATTATTGATGAGAAACCCAAGCCTTATTAATACTTTTGCAGCAAAGCTATTTCCAGATGGAAAAGCATCATCTTCTGTTGGTTTTGGTCTCTGAATAAGATTTTCATGATCGTTAGAAGTAAAAAAGAAGCCCCCATTTGATGTATCTAGGAATTTACTTGTTAAAATATCAGCAAGAAAGACAGTTTTTCTAAATAACGCACTATCCCATTTAATTGATAAAAAATTTAAAATAGCATTAATTAAAAAAACATAATCATCAAGATATGCTTTTAAATATGATTTGCCGTCCTTATGAGTTGCGTTTAACTCATTATTAATAAACATATTTTTTAATATAAAATTAATACCTTTTTCTGCGTTAACTAAATAAGAAGTATTTTTAGATACTTTGTAATACTGTATCAAAGAATTAATTGTTAAAGCATTCCAGGATGTAAGTATTTTTTTATCAATAAAAGGTTTTTTTCTTTTATTTCTTATTTTAAGTAAGACAGAAATACTTTCATTTAGTAATTTAATGTTTGTTATTTTTTTTTTAAATTTAAAGTCTTCTTTTTTTTTATAAGAGATATATAAATGATATTTTCCTTCAAAATTATCTTTTTTATTTAATCCAAAGTAATTAGAAAAAACTGCATATTGATATTTATTTAAATTTTTTTCTACTTCGAATTTTCTCCATACATAATATTGTCCTTCGCCAAGATCAGAATCAGCATCGATACTTGAAAAAAACCCACCTTCAGGCGATTGCATTTCATTTAAAATCCAGTCCGCAGTCTTTTTTGCGGTATTTAAAAAAACTTTTTTTTTGGAAATAAAATAAGCTTTACAGTAGCACTCTAGCAAGCATGCGTTATCGTAAAGCATTTTTTCAAAGTGAGGTATCATCCAAATATCATCGACACAATATCTAAAGAACCCTCCACCTAGTTGATCATTGATCCCACCTTCTTGCATAGCAACAAGACTATGAAAAGCCATATTTATATCATCTATTTTTTTTTCTTTATAATAATCATTAGAGTTAAAAATATGCATTATTAAGCTTGGTTGTGGAAATTTCGGAGCAGAGCCAAAACCACCCATTGTGTAGTCATATATTTTTTTAATATTTATCATATATTTTTTTTCTATATCTTCATGAATAATGATATTTTTTTTATTCACTTTGTTTATATTTTCTAATGCTTCTATTATTGATTTATTATTATTTAATATTTCATTATAGTGATTTTTGTAATATTCTTGAATTTTATGTAGTAATTCTTTAAAACTAGGTAAATTGTATTTTGGCGTATTTGGAAAATATGTCCCTCCAAAAAAAGGAACTTGATTCTTATGACATAAAAACATAGTAAGAGGCCAACCACCTGAACGTTGATTTAGAAGAATTTGAGATGTTTGGTATATTTTATCTAAATCAGGTCTTTCTTCTTTATCAACTTTAATATTTATAAAGTATTTATTCATTATTTCAGCAGTATCCTCGTCTTCAAAAGATTCATGTGCCATTACATGGCACCAGTGACAAGCGGAATAGCCAATAGATAATAATATGGGCTTAATTTCGTTTTTTGCTTTATTTAGGGCCTCTTCACCCCATGGAAACCAATCAACAGGATTTTTTTCATGTTGTTTAAGATATGGGCTAGTTTCTTTAGATAGACGATTTATTTTCATATCTTTGTTATTATATACTATAGTTAAAAAATTAATTAATAGATATGATTCACGATATAAATCCAATTTTCATTTCTTTCTATTTTGAAGAATTTTCAATTTTTGGCATAAAAGTTGGCATTGAAAAAAGTTTCCATATTTACTGGTATGGAATCATGTATTTAACGGCTTTCATATTAGCATGGTTTTTAGGAAATTATTATATAACAAGGAAAAATAACATAAATATTAGTAGGGATAATTTTTCTGATTTATTATTTTATAGTTTTTTAGGTGTTTTAATTGGGGGGAGATTAGGATACTCAATTTTTTATAATTTCTTTGATACATTAGAAAATCCGATTTCAATATTTTTTATATGGAATGGAGGAATGAGTTTTCATGGAGGTTTTGTTGGGGTACTTTTAGGTATTTTATATTTTTGTCAAAAAAATAATATATCTTTTTTTATAATATCTGATTTTTTAGCTAAGCTAACTCCAATTGGTTTATTTACAGGAAGGATTGGAAATTTTATAAATGGAGAGTTATGGGGAAAACCAACAGATTTATTTCTTGGTGTAATATTTCCTAAAATAGATAATATTCCAAGGCATCCAACACAATTATATGAAGCTTTTTTGGAAGGTATATTGTTATTTTTTATATTAAATTTTTTACTGTCAAAAAAAATAAAAGTATCTTATATATCTGGATATTTTTTAATTTATTATTCATTATTTAGGTTTATAGTTGAGTTTTTAAGAGTCCCTGATTTACACATTGGTTATATTCTTTTTGATTGGGTTAAATTAGGACAAATTTTATGCATTCCAATGTTTATTTTTGGATTATATATATTAAAAATTAGGAAGAGTGATTGATTTAATGAAACAGTATCTAAATTTATTAAATCATATTTTAGAAAATGGAGTCTTTAAAAAAGACAGAACTGGTATTGGAGTTTTATCAACATTTGGTTACCAAACCAGATTTGATTTGTCAAAAGGCTTTCCTTTAGTTACTACTAAAAAAATTCATATGAAATCAGTTATATATGAATTGTTGTGGTTTTTAAGAGGCGATAGTAATATTAATTATCTTAACGAAAACGGTGTCTCTATATGGAATGAATGGGCAGATCAAGATGGCAATTTAGGAAGAATATACGGTGTTCAGTGGCGAAGTTGGAAAAAAAAAGATCAAACTCATATTGATCAGATTGATAATTTAATAATAAGCTTAAAAAATGACCCTGATTCAAGAAGACATATAGTTTCAGCATGGAATGTCGGAGAAATAGATGAAATGGCTTTACCGCCATGTCACTGTTTATTTCAATTTTATATAGCTAATAATAAATTATCATGTCAGCTATACCAAAGAAGTGCTGATGCTTTTTTAGGAGTACCTTTTAATATAGCTTCTTATTCTTTATTTATTCATATGATTGCAAATATTTTAAAATTAAAAGTAGGTGATTTTATATATACCATCGGAGATTTGCATTTATATAATAATCATATTGAGCAAGTTAAAATACAGTTATCCAGAACTCCATATGAACTTCCAAAACTAAAAATTAAAAAAAAAGTTAGTAATATATTTTCTTATCAATATACTGATTTTGTAATTTTAAATTATAAATTTCACCCACATATTAGCGGGAAAATTGCAATTTAATGACGAATTTATCAATAATAGTAGCAATGTCGAAAAATAGAGTGATCGGAAAAGAAAATAAACTACCCTGGCATTTATCCGATGATTTAAAAAATTTTAAAAAAATAACAACAGGAAAAACTATAATAATGGGTAGAATGACATATGAGTCAATTGGCAAACCATTACCCAATAGAAGAAATATAGTCTTATCAAGAAATTTAAAAGATTCCCAGGTTATTATTGCAAATAATATTGAGCAAGCTATAAATTTTTCAAAAAAAGAAAATGAAGTATTTATTATTGGAGGTGAAGATATTTATATTCAAACTTTAGAAAAAGCAAAAAAACTATATCTA
>CAXNNI010000091.1:0-3995 GCA_964203715.1 Gammaproteobacteria bacterium | reverse complement strand
TTTAATTGCAGAGGGCAGAACAAAAGAATTTAAAGAAGCTGTAGCTTGGTGGTTAAACGCTTCGAAAGCATATGCAGTAAAATTAGTAAATCCAGGGGGAGATGAGCCGTGGAAAAGAAAAAATCATAATGTAAAAGATATTGACGACCAAAGTAAATATGTTGATTTATCTCCAAGAGTAGTAATAGATGCATTTATTGAAGCTGCTCATGAATTAGGCTTACCTCATCCTCCACACATTCATTGTAATAATCTTGGGCATTCAGGAAATGTTTCTACAACTATTGAAACTATGAAGATTGCTGGTGATAGAAGACTGCATGTTGCGCATATACAATTTAATAGCTACGGTGGAGAGTTAGGAAAAAGTCCAAAGTCTGGCTCTAAAGAAATAACTGATTATGTAAATAACCATGAAAACATTACATGTGATGTTGGTCAGGTTATGTTTGGTAAAGCTACTTTTATGACAGCAGATGCTCCTTTAACTTATTTATTACGAGGTTATAATCCGCAGAAATGGGTTAATGCTGATACAGAATGTGAAAGTGGTTGTGGAATACTTCCCTTTAATTATCAAGGAATGATATATACACATGCTTTACAATGGGCAATTGGTTTAGAAATATTTTTATTATCAAAAGATCCTTGGAGAATAGTTTTATCAACAGATCACCCAAATGGAGGTTCATTTGAAAACTACCCATTAATTATTAAATTATTAATGGATTATGAGTTTAGAAAAGAAACAATGAAGCACCTTAATCAGAAGGCAATGAATAGTACAATTCTTGGCGAATTAAAAAGAGAATATTCATTAAATGAAATTTGTATAATTACAAGAGCTGGTCCAGCTAAATGTTTGGGTTTAAAAGATAAAGGTCATTTAGGTATTGGTGCAGATGCTGATATAACAATTTATGATAATTTAGATGATAAAGAAAAAATGTTTAATGCTCCACGATATGTTTTAAAAGCAGGTCAATTACTTATTGAAAATCATGAATTCGTAAGTGATTATACTGATAAAAAAATTTTACGAGTTACTCCAGGATATGATAAAGATATAGAAAAAGTTATTAAACCATTTTTTGATGATTTTTATTCAATATCATTTAGTAATTACGCAATTGACGATGAGTATTTACATGGAAATGATAAGATAATAGAAACAAAGAAAAAAAATAGTATTTATGAGAATTAAAAATACAGAAATAGTTGATACATATGCTGAAGCATTTTCAATGTGGTCTTCAAAAGTAATTATTACTGGAGAAAATGATTACTGGGCTTTAGGAGCTGCTAGAGCTATGACAGGTATGGCTACATCTATTATTGGTTGTAAATGTGAGGCAGGTATTGATTTAAAATTATCACCTGAAGAAACTCCAGATGGTCGACCAGGTTATAGTATTTTAGTTTTTACTATGGATAAAGAAAGTCTTCGTACAAGATTAATAGAAAGAATAGGTCAGTGCGTTATGACTTGCCCAACAACAGCATGTTTTAATGGTTTTGATTCAGAAGAGACCGTAAATGTGGGCGGTGCTTTAAGATATTTTGGAGATGGTTTTCAAATTAGTAAAAAAATTAACGGTAATAGATTTTGGAGAATTCCAGTATTTGATGGTGAGTTTTTAATTAGTGAAAAATTTGGAATTAAGAAATCTGTAGGTGGAGGAAATTTTTATATATTAGGTAATAGCTCTAAGGTTTGTTTAGATGCCTGCTATGATGCAGTTAAAGCGATGAAAAAAGTTGAAAATATAATAATGCCTTTTCCGAAAGGAGTTGTAAGAAGTGGAAGTAAGGTTGGATCAAAATATAAAGCTTTGGTTGCATCAACTAATCATGCTTATTGTCCTACTATTAAAGGATTTGTTAAAGATTCAGCTATACCTGACAGTGTTCATATATGTTATGAAATTGTTATAGATGGTGTCGATGAAGAGGCAGTAACAAAGGCAATGAAAATTGGTATTAATACTGCTGCACGAGATGGAGTCATTCAAATAACAGCTGGGAATTTTGGGGGAAAACTTGGCCAATACAAAATTTATTTAAAAGATTTAATAGAGTAATATAAAAATTATGAAACTAAAATTACATACTTTGCCAGATGTCCCCCTAGAAGCGGAGAAAATTACTCCAGCAGTTATTAATAAATTAAGTATAAAAGAAATTGAAAATTTAAAAGTTTTTCACGGTAATAGAGAAACTAATTTAGCAGATTTTTTTTCAGTTTCTAAAGGGAGTCAGGATATTTTAGAAGTTGAGGGAGATATGCATCGTATAAAATATTTAGGCGCAAAAATGAGTTCTGGAGAAATGCGTATTAATGGAGATGTTGGTGCGCATCTTGCTTCAGGAATGACAGGTGGACATATAATAGTTAATGGAAATGCTAGCGATTGGATTGCTCCAGAAATGTCTGGAGGATTTCTTCATATAACAGGAAATGGCGGGCATTGTATTGGTAGTTCCTATAGAGGCTCGGCAAAAGGTATATCTGGTGGCGAAATAATTATAGAAGGAAGCGTTAAAAACGAATTAGGTCATGGCATGTCAAATGCGATAATAGTTATAGGTGGAAACTGTGGAGATTTTACGGGCGTTAATATGAATTCTGGAACAATCTTAACTTTTGGCGAAATGGGGATAAGAACTGGAGCAGGAATGAAAAGGGGAACAATAATATGTATAAATGATTTAGAAATATTACCAACCTTTACATATAATTGTGAATATGCGCCAGTATATTTAAAGTTGTTATTTAAATATTTAAAAAATAAAACCAAAATAAAAGTTAGTGATAATTATATTAATGGTTTTTTTCATAGATGGAGTGGAGATGCTGTTGAAATGAATAGAGGAGAACTTTTAGTCTATTGTCATTAGATAAAAAAGTGCCTTGTTTTTTATCAGTATAAGTATATATTTTTTTTATTTAAAATTAAGAGGTGATTATTATGACAACTGTAGTAACAGATAATTGCAGAGGATGCAGATTTACAGACTGTGTATCTGTTTGTCCTGTTGAAGCATTTCATATGGATGATGAAATGTTGTATATAAATCCTGATGTATGTATTGATTGTAGCGCATGTATACCAGAGTGTCCGGTAGAAGCAATATATGAAGAAGATGATCTTCCAGACGGTATGGAGCATTGGGTTGAAATTAATGAAGAACGATCTCAAGAACTTCCAAATATTACTGAAACATTAGAGCCTCTTGAAGGCGCTGAAGAAAAAAGAGAAAAATTAGGTTTATAAATTTTATTAGCAGTTGAAAAAAAATGAGTCAATTAGGAACAAAAAATAATCCATTTAAAGTCGCAATTGTTGGAGCTGGGCCTAGTGGTTTTTATGCTGCTGATGCTTTAATTAGTTCTGGATTGAGTATTGAAATAAATGTCTTAGAAAAATTATGCGCACCTTATGGCCTTGTAAGAACTGGTGTTGCACCCGACCATCCTTTAATAAAAAAAAGTATTGAAAAATTTGCTTTGATGGCATCGTCAAATGAATTTAATTATTTTGGAAATGTAAGTGTTGGCAAAGATATTACTATTGATGAGCTTAAAAAAACACATCATGCAGTTATTATAACTATGGGAGCAGAAACTGATAGAAAGCTTGGGATTCTAGGGGAAGATTTAAAAGGAAGCCATACAGCTACAGAGTTTGTTGCCTGGTACAATGGACATCCCGACTATAGGGATCGAGAGTTTGATCTTTCTCATGAGAACGTTGTTATTATTGGGCAAGGAAATGTAGCGGCTGACGTTGCAAGAATTTTAGCAAAGACAATTGATGAATTAAAATTTACAGATATTTCTCAACATGCGTTAGATGTTTTAGAGCATAGTAAAGTGAAAAATATCTACATAGTGGGACGAAGAGGACCGGCGCAAGGAGCAATGACATCGAAAGAATTAAAAGAGTTTGGGGAGTTACGGGATTGCGATACTTATATAGAACCAAAAGAATTAA
>CAXNNI010000090.1:0-4109 GCA_964203715.1 Gammaproteobacteria bacterium | reverse complement strand
TAACTCCTGAGAGAAAAAGAGTAAGTCAGATTTTTTTATCTAACATAAAGTCAAGTAAAAAAAATAATAAGGCACTGATTAATAAAATATATTCAAAATTAAAAAATAATGAGAAATTTGAAAATCTTGTCGCTCAGTATTCTGATGATAGGCTGTCAAATAAAATTAAAGGTGATATAGGTTGGATATCTTTAGATGAACTATCAAAAAGCATTAATGACGAAATATTCAGATTGAAGAAGGTTGGAGATATTACAAAAATAATTGAAACTGACCAAGGTTTTTACATATTAAAGCTTACAGGTATAGATGAAGAAAAAATAAAAAAATATAGTGATGTTAAAGATATTGTAAAAGTTGATTATGAAAATGATATATTAACGAGAAAGTTTGAAAATACTTTAGAGGATATTTCTAATATTTTATATGAAAATCCAAGCTCTCTAAGCGCTATTGAGAGCTATTTAAATGTAAATAAAAATACAACTGGCTTATCTACTTTGACACATATAAAAAACAAATATAAATTTTTTGCAAATAAAAATGTCCTTGAAGCTTTACTATCAAACAATGTTTATAATAAAGGCCTTAATAGTCAGCTCATTGAAATAAATGGTGATTTTATTATGTTTCGAATAAATACAAAACTGCCATTAGAATATAAAGAGTTTGATGATGTAAAAATGGAAATAGAAAATTATATTAAGACAGAAAAATCCATAAAATCAATGAAAGCTAATATTAAGAAAATTGAAAATAGAATAAAAAATGGAGCTAATTTAGCAGAGCTTGAAAAGCTGACTAATAAAAAAATATCATATTATTCTTCAATAGGAAGATTAGATAGAAATATTGATATGTCAATTATTAAAAAAGTATTTCAATTAACAAAAAAAAATAACGTCGTAGGTTTAGAGACAAGTAATGGAAACTATCAGTTAATAGTTTTAGATGCTATTAATGACGGCAAGTCTGAATTAAGTGAAACATCATTAAAATCAATGATTTATAATGAATACACAAATTTTATTATATATTCAATAATTCAAGATTTAAGAGACAATTCCAACATTAAAGTATACTCAGAAAATCTATAAATAATATCAATAAAGAAATATCAAATTGAAAGTTAAAAAATTTCTTGGTTTTTGTGAGAAATAATTTATGTGTGCACAATATTTTCAATACTGAGCTAATAGTTTACAGGCATACCAATAATACTATAGCCGGAATCTACATAAATAATCTGACCGGTAATAGCGCTTGCTCCATCAGAAGCTAAGAAAGAAGCTGTATCTCCAACCTCTTGTATGGTGACGTTTCTTTTTAAAGGAGAGTTTTTTTCTACATGATCTAACATTTTTCTAAAATCTGATATACCTGAAGCAGCTAAGGTTTTAATAGGCCCTGCAGATATACAGTTTACTCTTACATTGTCTTCTCCCATGGCGTAGGCTAAATATCTTACATTTGCTTCAAGACTTGCTTTTGCTACACCCATGACGTTATAGTTTGGCATTCCTCTTACAGCTCCAAGATAAGACAAAGATATTACGGACGGGTTTAAGCCTTTTAACATTGATCTTGATTCTTTGCAAATTTCCAAAAGACTATAACTGCTAATGCTGTGTGCTATCAGAAATCCTTCTTTTGAGGTTTTTTCAACATAATTACCTTCTAGTTCATCTTTTGGCGCATAAGCCAAAGAATGTATGATAATATCAAATTCAGTCCATTTTTTTGAAAGTTTATCCAGCATATTTTTTATGTCTCCATTTTTAGAAACATCACAAGGCAATACAATCTCTGATTCACATTCATTGGCTAGTTTTTCAACTCTATCTTTTAACTTATCATTCTGATATGTGAAAGCGAGTTCAGCACCATTTTTTTTTAGAGAATCAGATATTCCCCAAGCAATTGAGCGATTACTTGCAACACCTAGGACTAATGCTTTTTTTCCTTCAAGAAATTTCATATATATATTGTATAGCAAATTTTATTTATAATGAAGTCAATATATCTAAATTTACAATATAAATGAGTGAATATTATATGTTTAAATATTTTAAAAGTGCCTTTTTAATATTTACTTTATTAGTAGGCTGTGCAGATAAGCCATTAAATAATCCATATAGTGAAGAAGAAAATAGTAATATTTTTTATTCTTCATTTCAGGAAAGGCCAAAGCATTTAGATCCTGCAAGATCATATAGTTCTAATGAATATGTATTTTTAGCGCAAATTTATGAACCTTTATTTCAGTACCATTATTTAAAAAAACCTTATGAATTAATACCACTTACAGCGGAAGAAATGCCAGTTATAAAATACCTTGATGAAAATTTTAGAGAAACTAATGATAGAAGCAAAATACTTTATACAAAATATATTCTTAAGATAAAAAAAGGTATTTTATATCAAAATCATCCGGCATTTTATAAAAATCATGGAAATTATCGCTACCATAATTTGTCAGAAAATGAAATTAACAAGATTAATACAATAATGGATTTCAAATTTGAATCCTCAAGAGAATTAGTTTCAGATGATTACATATATCAAATTAAAAGATTATCAGATTCTAAGAATCACTCGCCTATAGCAGGTGTAATGGAAGAATATATTCTTGGATTTAAAGAATACAAAGAAAAATTAAATAATTTAAAATATATTAATAAGAAAAATAGAATAAATTATATCATTTCTAATGATATAGTTGGCGTTAAAAAAATTGATAATTATACTTTTTCGGTTATTCTAAAAACACATTACCCACAATTTATTTATTGGTTAGCAATGCCTTTTTTTTCACCTATGCCGTGGGAAGCAGATTTATTTTATAGTCAAGATAAGTTAACTAAAAAAAATATAACTCTAGATTGGTTTCCTGTTGGCACTGGACCTTTTATGTTGACTGAAAATAATCCAAATTTAAGAATGGTTTTGGAGCGTAATCATAATTTTAGAAAAGAAGTTTACCCATCTAAATTTGATAGAATTGAAAAGAGAAGACTATTTCATTTTAACAAAGATAAGAAGCTGCCATTTATTGATAAAGCAATTTACTCTTTGGAAAAAGAGCAAATTCCAAGATGGAATAAATTTCTTCAAGGCTATTATGATAATTCAGGTATAGCGTCTGATAACTTTGATCAAGCTGTTTCATTAAATAACTCGGGAGATATAAAATTAACTAAAGAGTTAAAAGAAAAAGGTATATTTTTAAAAAGTGAAACTTCTGCATCAATATATTATCTTGGTTTTAATATGCTAGATTCTATAATAGGAGGTAATAGTGAAAGATCAAAATTATTAAGACAAGCTATATCAATAGCAATAGATTACGATGAATATATTTCTATATTTGCTAATGAAAGGGGAATAGTAGCACAAAGCCCTATTCCTCCTGGCATATTTGGATATCAGGATGGTATAACAAAGTTTAATAAAACTATATACAAAAAGAAAAATATCGATACTTTACTTAAAGTTAATATAAGCAAAGCAAGAAAATTATTAAAAGATGCAGGTTATGCTAATGGTATTAATCAAGAAACTGGGAAACCATTAGTTTTGTATTTTGAATCCACAGGCGAAGGGGCGGATAATTATGCTTTTTTGAATTGGCTTAGAAAGCAATTTAAAAAAATAAATATACAGTTAGTAACTAGAGTAACTGATTATAATAGGTTTCAAGAAAAGATGGTTAATGGAACAGGTCAAATATTTGAGTGGGGATGGAATGCCGACTATCCAGATCCAGAAAATTTTTTATTTTTGTTGTATAGTAAAAATGGAAAAGTAAAATTTGGAGGAGAAAATGCCTCTAATTATCAAAATGAGAAATTTGACGAACTATTTGTGAAAATGAAAAATATGGAAAATTCAAAAGAAAGAGAAATATTAATAGATAAAATGTTAAAAATAATCCAAGATGATTGTCCATGGGTATGGGGATTTCATCCAAAGTCTTTTTCTTTATCACATGAATGGTTGGAAAATATAGAATCAAATTTAATGGCTAATAATACTTTAAAGTATTTAAAGGTAAACAATGAAAAAAGATTGTTGAGTATAAAATCTTGGAATAAGCCAAATTTTATAAT
>CAXNNI010000089.1:0-4141 GCA_964203715.1 Gammaproteobacteria bacterium | reverse complement strand
ACTGCTAACGTGTGTACCGCCACATAACTCAGTAGACACACTTTCAAAACTTAACACTCTAACATCATCATCATATTTTTCTCCAAATAATGCAATTGCTCCTTCAGAGATTGCTTTATCCTTATTCATTATTAAGGTTTGTGATGGTATATTTTTCGCTATATTTTCGTTAACTTCTATTTCAAGCTGATTTATAATTTTTTTACTTAAAGCCTGTTCACAAGAAAAATCAAATCTTAATTTAGTATCAGATACTAAGGAGCCCTTCTGACAAACATTTTTTCCAATAATTTTTATTAATGCAGCATGAAGTAAATGGGTAGCTGAATGATTAAGCGTTATTCTATGTCGTTTTTCTATATCAATTTTTGCACTTACAGAGTCATTTAAAACAAAAGAACCTTCAATCTGTTCACCTATTAATAAACTTACAGCGCCTCTTTTTTGAGTATCAGTGACTCTAAATTTTCCATGTTCTGAAAAAATTACTCCAGAATCTCCGATTTGACCCCCAGCTTCTGCATAGAACGGACATGGATTTATAACTATATAAGCCTGATTTCCTTTATTTATTTTATTAACTACTTTTTTATCAATATATATTTCTAATATGTTAGAAATATTTTCTTTTTGAGTATATCCTGTAAATTCAGTAACACTTTTAGAAAAAATTTCTATATTATTTTGAAGAGAAAATTTATTTGATTTTTTACTATTTAATTTTTGTTCGTTCATAAAATTTTCAAAAGTCGATATATCTACTAAAAAATTTCTTTCACTAGCAATTGTTATTGTAAGATCAATTGGAAAACCATAAGTATCATAAAGCAAAAAAAGCAACTCACCTGATACTTCTTTTTTTCCCTTTTCTTTTATAATTAAATTCATATTTTTATCTAATATATCGAGTCCCAAGCGTAGCGCTTCTGAAAATTTACTAATTTCAGTTCGTAATGTACTTGAAATAACTTCAGAGCTATCGATTTCTCTATATTGCGTACGTAAAGTATCTATAAATATTGGAATTATTTCTAAAAACTTATTACTATCCAAATTAATTTTTTGAGAATGACGAATAGTTCTTCTTATGAGTCTTCTTAAAACATAACCATGTCCTTCATTTGATGGTCTTATACCTTCTGCTATTAAAAATGAAATAGATCTTATGTGATCAGCAATGACTTTCATTGAACTAATTTCATTATAATATTTTTTGCTAATATTATCTTTAATAAAAGTTATCATTGGCAAAAATAAATCCGTACTATAGTTACTATGTTCATTTTGCATAACAGCGCATATTCTTTCTAAACCCATCCCAGTATCTACAGATGGCTTTGGAAGATCAATTAAAATGCCATCTGCTAGTCTGTTATATTGCATGAAAACTAAATTCCAAATTTCAACATATCTTTCACCTTCATCTCCATGACCAGGAGGCAAACCAATATATTTATCCCCAAAATCATAAAATATTTCTGTACATGGGCCGCATGGTCCTAAATCACCCATACTCCAGAAATTATCATTAGTATTAATACTTGAGAGTTTATTTTCATTAATCCCTATATCTTTTATCCAAATTTTCTTAGCTTCTTTATCAGAGTCGTGAACAGTTATCCAAAATTTATCAGGTGAGATTTGAAGTTCTTTTGTTAAAAAGTCCCATGCGAAGTTTATAGCTTCATATTTAAAATAATGACCAAAACTAAAATTTCCTAGCATTTCAAAAAAAGTATGGTGCCTATTCGTATATCCTACATTTTCTAAATCATTATGTTTTCCACCAGCTCTGATACATTTTTGACTTGTTACAGCACATTTATATTTCGCAGATTTTAAACCTAAAAAAATATCTTTAAACTGAACCATGCCAGAATTTGTAAATAAAAGAGACTTATCATCATTAGATGGTATAATAGAACTTGAATCAACATATGTATGATCTTTTGAAGTAAAATAATTTATAAATCTACTTCTTATTTCAGAACTACTATTTTTCATAATTCTTTATAACTTTTAAAATAATATACATTTCAAAACCCCTTCCAAGAAAAAAATTTATATATCTATATTTATTTTTTTGATTTTCTAAATCTTGATTATTAATTTTAATTTTTGCTAATTCATAAAGAATATTGTAATCATTCTCAAAAATACTTAAATTATCGTTAATTAATTTAGAATTAATTCCGTTAGATCTTAACTCAAAAATTATTTTTTTTAAACCATATCCAAGCGATTGCCTATATTTTATATATTCTTTTACATATCTTTCGTCACACTGAAAACCTGATTCTTTTAATCTATTTATAACATTATCAATAGTTTCTTCATTAAAACCTTTGCTTAATAATTTATTTTTAATTTGATATTCAGAATGTTCACGCAGAGCAAGTGACTTTTGAGCTGAAGCTAAACATTTTTCATAATCAGACATTTTTTAGTCTTTTTTACTTTTTTTTACTTTTTCATGGTCTTGACTGTTATTATTTTTACTACTATTTTTAGTATTATCAGGAAATACTATTTCATAAAGCTTTTCTTCTATTAATTTTAGAGTTTCTGGATTATCCTTTAAATAAAGCATAACATTATCTTTTCCTTGGCCTATTTTGTTTCCATTATAGCTATACCAGGAACCAGATTTATCAATAATTTTATTCTCTAGCGCAATATCAATTATTTCACCTACTCTACATATGCCTTCACCATATCTAATTTCAAACTCAGCAACTTTAAATGGAGGCGCAACTTTATTTTTAACGACTTTAACTCTAGTTTCATTTCCTATAATTTCATCACCTTTTTTTACAGCACCTATTCTTCTTATATCCAATCTAACAGATGCATAAAATTTTAAAGCATTTCCACCTGGAGTAGTTTCAGGATTACCAAACATTACTCCAATTTTTTGCCGTATTTGATTTATAAAAATTACCAATGTATTAGATTTTTTTATTGTGCTAGTTAATTTCCTTAATGCTTGTGACATTAATCTTGCCTGCAAACCCATATGGCTTGCTCCCATTTCGCCTTCTATTTCTGCTCTTGGTGTAAGTGCAGCAACAGAATCAATTACTATAATATCTATAGCATTAGAACTTATTAACATATCAGTTATCTCTAAAGCTTGCTCACCAGTGTCTGGTTGGGATAATAATAAATTATCAACATCTACACCAATTTTTTGCGCATAATTTGGGTCTAAAGCGTGCTCTGCGTCTATGAAAGCTGCTGTTCCTCCAAGTTTCTGACATTCTGCTATTACTTGTAAAGTCAAGGTTGTTTTTCCAGATGATTCAGGCCCATATATTTCAACAACTCGTCCTTTTGGCAGGCCTCCTACACCCAAAGCCAAATCTAAAGTAAGCGAGCCTGTAGAAATAACATCAATTTTTTCTCTAGGACCCTCATCTCCCATTCTCATTACAGCACCTTTACCAAACTGCCTCTCTATCTGCCCAATAGCTTCTTTTAGGGACTCTACTCTTTCATCTGACATAATATTTTCCTATAATTTATTAAAAAAAATAAAACAATATCTTTATTGTGTATTAATATTAGAGACACAATCAAGGATTATTTGAATTCCTTTCTCAGCTGCTAAATTTCTAATATCTTCTCTCAAACCATTAAAAATAAATTTTTTATGACTACTATAACCAAACTTAGAACTAAATGCATAAAATATTACACCTACTGGCTTATTAATAGTGCTGCCTCCTGGTCCTGCAATACCAGTAATGCTTAAGCATATATCAGAATTAATTAATAGAAGAGTTGAGTCAGCCATCTCTTTAGCTACTTGACTGCTAACAGATCCATACTTATTAAGTGTTTCTGTTTTAACACCTATAGTCTCTTTAAAGTTATTACTATAAGCAACAATTCCGCCAAGAAACCATTTTGAGCTTCCACTAAAATCTGTACAAACCTTTGATAAAAGACCTCCTGTACATGATTCGCATACTGATAACTTTAATTTTTTTTCAATTAAAATTTCTTCTAATTTTTTTAATATCAAATTAAAATTAATTGGCATATATTATATAGAAAATTAACAATTTAAATAATAGTTTCATTATAGGGTAAAAAATAATTTTATGAAAAGTTTTTGGAATAAGATCTTAGAAAAACA
>CAXNNI010000088.1:0-4202 GCA_964203715.1 Gammaproteobacteria bacterium | reverse complement strand
AAACATGTATTTTCTCTTTCAAGTATAGAAAAAAACTTACCTTGTCATAGTGATAATGTTCAAAATCTAAATACTCAAGCTCTAGATACTCAAGATAAAAAAAATAGTAAATGTTTGCATTGTGAAATATGTTCGTATAATCAAATAGTTTTTTCAAATAAAAATAAAAATATAGCAATTAAAAAAAAATATAGTTTCTTTGTTTTTAAAAACCTTACCTCCCAAATAAATAAACCTACTATTCATCCCCATAAATTCTTTTCCTAAATATTAATTAACGATAAGCAGAATTTCTAGCTTATAAAATATAGTTTTTTTTAATTTAAGGAGAGAAAGTGCGTATCACTTCATACACAATCATTATTATACTAATAGGATTTTTAATCTCACCGGTCCGAGCAAGACCTATTTCATATGAAGGCGGATGGACTTCAATATTTGAAAATAACAATAATTTAAATAAAATACATATTCATTTTTCACCATCACATAAAACTTCTGTAGGTATAAATTTAGAATATTGGCATGATGAAGAATTTTTACTAAATACAATACAAATTAATAATCTTATTAATCGCTGGAACAAGAAAAATAGCCAAGCTAGTTTTTAGCTTAATTCAGGTATTGGGTTTTCTTATAGCGATAAAAATATATTTGATAGTAAAACTGAAATATCTGTTTTTTCTGCAATTACTTTAAATTGGGAAACTCGTAGCATTTATATGAAGTATGAAAATAGATATATTGAAGCAGGTAAAATTGATAATTCGTTCATGCAATCAATTACCCTAGGCTTTGCTCCTTATATAGGTGATTACGGTGATTACATACATGGTTATTGCTTAAAACTATGCATACGCCTGAAAAAATAGATAATTTTTCCCTTACTCCACTTGTGCGTTTATTAAAAAATGTGCATAAATTTGAGCTAGATATAGACGATATGGGCGAAATAATGTTTAATTATACTAGAATTTATTAGTAATACACAAAGGAGAATATTATGAAAAAAATTTATTTATTTATATCAGTATTAATATTTATTTTAAACTTTAATACCCATGCCGGAGATGAAAAAAAAATTGAAAAAGCCCATGTAACAGTTAATGGTATGGTCTGCGATCATTGCGCGCAATCTTTAGAAAAAGTGTTCAATAAAGAAAAAGATGTTAAATCAATAGATGTTAATCTTGATACAGGCATTGTAACAATCAAATTTAATCAAGGAAAAAATATAGATGATAAAAAAATAAGTGCACTTATAACCAAGGCTGGCTATAGTGTTAAAGAAATACATCGTGCTCAATAATTTTTATAAACAAACTATTCTTCCAACTTTAACTTTATTTACAAGTTTAGGAACTCTAATATGTTGCGCTCTTCCAGCACTTCTGGTGACACTAGGAAGTGGAGCAATATTAGCTAGTTTTATTTCTTCCGTACCTTGGATTACTAATATCTCTAAATTTAAAAACTATATATTTATTGCAGCTGGAGTATTATTACTTTTCTCCTTTTTTATTCACTGGTTTAATCGTAACGCTCCATGTCCAATTGATCCAAGTCAAGCTCAAACTTGCATGAAGTTAAGAAAAATCAGTTTTTACATACTAGTATTTTCTATTCTTATTTATAGCATAGGTTTTTTCTTTGCTTTTTTAGCAGCTGATATTTTTTATGAAAAAACTTAGCACAATTCTGTAATTGCTATTTTAACTGATTAAATAAATACTCGGGATCAAAATAACCAATTACTTTTTTAATCTTTTCATTTTCAATAGAAATAAAATCACATCCTGGTAAAACTATTTTTTTATTAGTAGGAACAAAATCACCGACTGCTCCTTTATGAGTTCCAAATAGTAACCATGGCGCTGCAACTACTCCATTACTTGCAATAGTGTTAGAAATTAATTCTAATGAAAGATCAGGAAAAGCATTAAAAAGAGAATTCACATAATCTACATAAGCTTGGCCTGATAAATTTTGACCACCAACAGGATCACTGTATGTGCCATCCTTTGTAAATAGATCTAATATTTTAGATGTATCATGGCTATTCCATGCATCGAAATAATATTTAACTACTCGTATTTCAACACTCATATAAAAACATTATAGCATTTTTTAATTATTCGCAAATTCAAATCACATTTTTATAATAGCAAGTAAACACAGCGATATAAAGAATATTTAAGCTTTTTAAGTAGTTCTAAATAGTGAAATAATTTGAATATGGTGGCTATGGGTGGAATTGAACCACCGACCCCAGCGTTATGAGTGCTGTGCTCTAACCATCTGAGCTACATAGCCAATTTAAGAACGATATTATACTTAAACGTTGTATCTAAATACAATAATATCACCTTCTGAAATTTTATATTCTTTGCCCTCTAATCTCATTTTGCCTTCACTTTTTGCATTTAGCGCACCTTTAAACTGAATATAATCATCAAATGATACAATCTCCGCTCTAATAAAACCTTTTTGAAAATCAGTATGAATTTTTCCTGCCGCTTCTGGTGCTAAAATAGCTCTTTTAATAGTCCAAGCTCTTGTTTCAGTAGGACCAGAAGTAAAGAATGTGCTCAAATTTAAAATATTATAACCGTGCTTGGCTACTCTATCTATACCTGACTCTTCAATATTATATAATTCAAAGTATTCTTTTTTTTCTACATCGCTCATCATCGATAAGTCATACTCTATATTTGCTGAAATAATTATGTAAGAAATATTATTTTCATCACAATACTTAGCGACGTCATTTGTAAATTGATTTCCTTTAATTTCATCATCTGAAACATTTAATATCAAAAAAAATGGTTTAGCTGTTAAAAAGTTATACTGTTTTAATAATTCTTTATTTTCGTTATAAATAGCTTGTAAAAAATTTCCTTGATTTAATTCTTGTTCAATTTTTTCTAAAATTTCTAGTTCAGATAAGATTTCTTTATTACCAGTTTTTGAAAGTTTTTTTAGACGAATCAAACTTTTTTCTACAATAGATAAATCAGATAATAATAATTCTGTATTTATTGTTTGAATATCAGAAATAGGATCTATTTTTCCAGTAACGTGAGTTATATTTTTGTCTTCGAAACATCTTACAACATGAGCTATTGCATCGGTTTCACGAATATTTGCTAAAAATTTATTACCTAAACCTTCCCCCTCAGATGCTCCTGCTACTAAGCCTGCAATATCTACAAACTCTATAACAGCTGGAATAATTTTTTTTGGATTATCTATTTCTGCTAATTGATTTAATCTTTTATCATGAACCTCAACAATACCAACATTTGGGTCAATAGTACAAAAAGGGTAGTTCTCAGCAGCTACTTTATTTTTTGTTAACGCATTAAATAAAGTAGATTTTCCAACATTCGGTAAACCAACAATTCCGCATTTAAAACCCATGCTTACCTCGTGTGTAATATTTTAGTATATTTATCGAATTCGCCATTGAGTAAAATATCTATATTCTTAAAAGACTCATGCATAGCTATTTTAATTTCTAAATCTTCAGAATCTGAAGGATTATTTAAAACATAATTATGAACTAATGATTTTTCTCCAGGATGATCAATTCCAATTCTTAGTCTCCAATAATCCTTTCCCAAATGATTAATAATGTCTCTAAGACCATTATGACCACCATGTCCTCCTCCAAATTTTAAACGAACATCACCAACCTTTAAATCTATATCATCATGAAGTACAAGAATACTTTCTAAAGAAATTTTATAATATTTTGCAAAGCAGGAAATAGATTTTCCACTTTCGTTTATAAAAAAAGTTGGTTTAACAAAAAAAATATGATCATTTTTATAATTAACTTTTGAAAACTGGACGTATAATTTTTTATCTTCATTCAATGTTAAATTAAATTTATCAAGAAATTTATCTAAGTACCAATAACCAACATTATGCCTTGTATTAAAATAATTATATCCAGGATTTCCTAAACCTACGATTAATTTAATTTTTGGAAAATTTCCACTATCATTATTTGACATAAGAATTTTATAAAGTTTTAGTCTTTAAGATTTTTCTACTTTTTTATCTTTATCATTTTTTTGCGCTGATTCTACTTCAGGAGCTGATGAAACTTCCTCAGTAGCAGCTTCTGCTTTACTAGCTTTAGGTTTATGAATAACGACAACTGGCAAATTAATAGCTGGCGATCTAACATCCCCATG
>CAXNNI010000087.1:0-4213 GCA_964203715.1 Gammaproteobacteria bacterium | reverse complement strand
ATTATAATTACAAATAAATGCCATATTTAATATGGCATTTATTTTAATATAAATTTTTAACTAATTTCAATTATTCTAGCTTTTTTTGAATCTGGTATAATTTTTTCCATTGAAATTTTCAAAAGTCCATCTTTAAGTTTAGCTGACTTAATACTAATATCATCAGAGACAGTAAAAGATTTTAAAAAATATCTTTTTGCAATTCCTTTGTGGATTATTTCATTCATTTCCGCATCATCATTACTTTTTTTTGATTTAATATTTAACATATTATTTTCATAAGTAACTTCTATGTCGTCTTTAGAATATCCTGCCAAAGCTATCTCGACATCGTAAGTGTATTCGCCTGTCTTAAGTATATTATATGGTGGATAATTTGATGCAGATATGTTGAAAAAATTTTTATCAAATAATTTCTCAAAATGATTAAATACGTCATCAAAACCAATTGATATTGGCCTTAATCTATGAAATAAATTTAAATCACTAGTCATAAAAACCTCCTATTTTATTTAGCAAAGTTACATGAAGACTCAAATAAGACATCTTCATAACTTATATATGTTCATTATTTATAAATTCAATGTTTAATAATTGAGGAATCAAAAAATATAGATGTTAAATTAAACTAATCTTCAATGCGGAAAGCTATAAAATCAAGATAACTCAGAAAATTAAAAATAATTAAAGTAAATTTCACGAAATTTAAAAAATTGTAGCTCCAAAGACTTTTATATTATCACCCTCTAACCCAACAACAAGTCTTCCTAAATAGTCTCCTGGAAACTCTACACTTGTTTGTTTATATAAAACCGTAATATATTCATTCCTTCTTAGACATCCCATTGGGTGAGCTTCTTCTGTTAATGTAGATAATAATTTATTGTTTACCCATTGCTTACCTATTTCAACTTCGTGAGCGCCCATAAGCATTGACTCGGAAAAATTTTTAGTAAAGCTCCCATAATCTTTAAGATTGGAAGCTTTGACTAAATCTATCCAAAGTGGATTGGAAATGTCAAATATTTCCTGATCAGACTTTTCTAACAATCCCATTTATCCTGCCTTCTTTTGCTCCTCATCTACAATATGGTAGATTGGCGCTTTTTCCATTGTAAATTTTCCAGTTTTTGGGTCACGGCGTGATAATGTTAAGCAGTGCCAATTTTCATCATCGAGCTTCATGTGATCTCCACGATAATAATATCCTGGCCAACGAGTTTCTTCTCTAAATAAAGTATGCTCTGTAACACATTGTGACACAAGAGCGCGATGCTTTAACTCCCAGGCTCTCATTAACTGATGCAGATCTTCTGCTCCAATATGCTCTAAATCCTCTTGAAGAATTTCTAAGTTCTTTAAACCTTGTTTCAAAAGATTTCCATTTGTCATGTAGTTTGTGCCAATTCCGCCGCAATACTCATCCATGATTTTTTGTAAACGTTGCAATCCTTGAATCGGTAAAATGTAACTTGGTGAAACTGTGCCTGCAGTGATTTCGTTTCTTCCAACAGTATAATTTTCTAAAGGTTTATATACTTCTTCTTTAAAATTACTAATCTGTTTTTCAGAGACACTTGGTTTTGTCTTCATATCTTTTATAAACTGAACAGCAGCTTTTGCAGAAAGACGTCCTTCTGTAAATGATCCTGAAGAAAATTTATGAGCTGTACCACCAACAGTATCTCCAGCACCAAACAACCCATCAACAGTCATCATTCTGTTATAACCCCAGTAGTACTCTTTTGGTGATAAATCTGATGGCCCACTAACCCAAGCTCCAGAACATGTTGCATGAGATCCCATTACATAAGGTTCAGAAGTTGTTAACTCTGGATTTTGATATTTTGGATCAATATCTTGTGAAGCCCATACTACTGCCTGTCCAACTGTCATACCTAAGAAATTTTCCCATCCAATAACTTCTAAATGGGGGTCTTGAAACGCCTCCATGGTTACCATGTGAATTGGACCTCTTCCAGCTTTAACTTCTTCTAAAAATGCATGATTTCTTAAGCATGTTGGTGTTGGATGGTGGTCAATATACTCACCAACCATTGCTTTTGTTTGTTCGTACCATTTTGACTCATATTCTTCACCGTAAGTATTTTGAGTATATGTTTTAAGATGTAAGAAATAAGCTCCAACAGGGCCGTATCCATCTTTAAATCTACATAATACTATTCTATTTTCCATTTGTGTCATTTTTGCGCCTAATAAAATTGGCAGTGCATAACACGATCCATTGCTCCATGGTGCATACCACGTACGACCCATGCCTTCGCCTACAGCACGTGGTTTAAATATATGGGAAGCACCGCCAGCACATATAATTGTAGCTTTTGCGCGAAATACGTGAAAATCACCAGTTCTCATATTAAATCCAACAGCACCGCCACAACGATTATCATGGCTTTCATCTTTTAATAGATGAGTAATCATTACGCGATTATAAATTTTACTTGCAGATTTTTTAGCAGCTTCAGCTACAATAGGTTTATAACTTTCACCATGAATCATGATCTGCCATTTGCCTTCTCTTTGATAACGACCTTCTTTATTTTTCATTAAAGGCAGACCCCATTCTTCAAACATATGTACTGCGGAGTCAACATGACGAGCCATATCTAAAGCTAAGTCTTCGCGCACCATGCCCATTAAATCATTTCTGGCATAACGTACATGATCTTCTGGTTGGTTTTCATTCCAGCGAGTCCCCATATAACAATTAATTGCATATAAACCTTGTGCAACAGCACCACTTCTATCAATATTTGCTTTTTCTACGCAAATTATATTCATGTCTCTACCCCAGTACCTAGCTTCAAACGTAGCACCAGTTCCAGCCATACCGCCGCCAACTATTAAGATATCACAATCTTCGTAAACTGTTTTATGCTTTGCCATTAATAATATACTCCTTGTTTAAAAGTGTCTTTTGAACGAGATGGCAAACCATCATCGTTAATTAACTTCTTATCTCTGTTATCACCAATTTTTAAATAATCTGGCTCGTTAAAAAGTAATTGAGATTCCAATGCTGCTTGATCTGGAATTGGAGTATCAGCAACTTTATGAACATGCTTTCCCCAAGGTTTTGTAGTGATTGGAGAAACAAAATTTTTTTCTGTTCCATTTCTAAATATTAACTTCCAAGAAATTGTACCTTTTTCTTCTTCTCTAAGAACTCTTACCTTGTGGCCCATAGGCGCAAAATCAGCGTAACCACGAACATCTATTGCATTTTGTGGGCAGGCTTTTACGCATGAGTAGCATTCCCAGCAAAAATTTGGCTCAATATTAACTGCACGCCTAATTTTTGGATCGATATGCATTATATCTGATGGACAGATATCTACGCAGTGACCACAGCCATCACAACGAGTCATATACACAAATGTTGACATAATATTCTCCTTTTTTTTAAATTCAATAATAAAATTTTTTAACAGTATTTCTTCATATTGTCTATTTATACATTATATCTATTTTTAATTTAATAATGTCTAGGTGCCTCACGTTTAATACCTAAGCCAAATTGTTTTGGCGCATCTGCTGGAGCTGGTAAGCCATCTCTTGAGCCATCAGCTTCTGCTAAATGTTTCTGAATTGCTGCACCTGGTTTGTAAAACATATGGGCGAACTTAGACCAATATACTCCTCCAAATAATATGATATTTGAAAGAACAAATAGAACAAAAAATAAGGCACTCCATGGAGATCCTAAGACTTGTAGGTAAGACCAAACTAAACCAAATGTAGAAGTTAATACTAACGAAAGAACAAATAAATCTGCAAAAAAGACTCTGTACCATTTATTTCCTTCTGCAGCCACATCAACTCTTAGAAAAATCCAAAACCAGTATGCACCAAGGCAAGTCATTATTGCGCCAAGATGCCATAATTGCGAAATAAGTGCTACATTATATATTGCAAATTCAGTTGGTCTTCCGTATTTAAAAACTAAGATTCCTGATGTAACCCAAAATATAATAGTTCCATACATTCCTAATAAATGAGCTACTCTTCTTTTCCAGCCACATAATTCGCCTGAAGTTAATACGTCATGAGCAACAGTCTTAACAATAATTCCAGTTTTTTGACTCATACTTACATAGGTTGTGGCTTTTTGTTTTGCTTTTTTTGCGTTATCAAAAAAATACTTAACATTTTTTTTATGAATAATATCAAGAAGGACTCCGCCAACTGTTAA
>CAXNNI010000086.1:0-4234 GCA_964203715.1 Gammaproteobacteria bacterium | reverse complement strand
AAATACTACTTTCAATATATTTATTATTTAAATTTGAAAGAACATAATAGTTGTCAATAGCTATAGAATCACACTCATTTAAATATATATTTATGTCTTCAGCAGATGGATTATTACATTTTAATATAGCACTTCTACTTTTAATTGTTGGGATAATACTTGCAATCTTAGAAGTTGAAATTATAAATTTAGTACCAGAAGGCGGTTCCTCAATTATCTTAAGTAATGAGTTTGAAGAACTAGCATTTAGTGTATCTGCATCTTTAATATATATTATTCTTTTATCAGACTTAAGATAGATTTTTTCAAAAATCACTCTAATTTGATCAACTTTTATATATATTGAATCTTCTTCTGCTTTTATTAAATTAAAATTTTCATTATCTGATAGCTCATTATCATGAATTTTTAAATAATATTTTGAGATTTCATTAGCTAAATAAGTTTTACCAATAGACTTATTTCCCGTAATTAATAAGCAGTTTGGAAAATTATTACTATCTATAAGACTTTTAGCATAATTGTAATTCTCAGCTAACCACTTATACTTCATTATTAATTATCCAGAAAAATTTTTATTATTTACTTCATTAGCTCTGGAAAGATTTTTATAATAATTCACTATTGCACTTGGACCATTTTCTAAATAGTGACATAATGAATTTCCTTTGTATTCACAGCATGATGTTTCTGTTTCAAATATTTTTAAATTTTCAAGATTAGGCAAATATTCTATTAAAATTTCCCAAATTACAATTGCTAAAAACTCTGTACTTGCTCGCCAAGATAGCTCAGGACATGTTAAATTCAACGTCTTATGATCAAATTTATTAACTACTAAATTTTTAACAATTTTCTTTAAAAGTGAATAATCTATTATAAATCCTGTAATTGGGTCTATTCTATCTTTAATAGTTACCTCGATATTATATCTGCCACCATGCAAATTTTTACACTGCCCCTCATGATCAGTTATATAATGAGCTGAATCAAAAACTAGCATCTTTGTAATTTTTGCTTCCGGAGTTTCTAAATAAAATTTTTCATTAAAACACGGGATAATATTTAAGAAATTGCTTAGCTTAATCTTAAGTTTTTTACAATCGTCTAATGTTTGAATTCTAAATATAAAAAAATTATCGGAAATTTTTAATTTAACAAAATTAATATTATCTAAATTTAAATTTTTTCTTATAAATTGATATACACTATCATCGATATTTGTAAGATATATATAATTTTTTAATGCATATCCTTTTGCCATTAATACAATAGATAAATATAAATAAAAATTATTCACTTTAAAATCTTTTAACTCAAATATATCAATATTTTTAATATCAGCAGATATATAGTTATCAGTAATAACCCTATGTGACTCATAGCAATAGCTGCTTTCTTCTTTGTATGAAAATCCTAGACCACGTAACTGATCCTGCAGCCAAAATAAATAGTTAAGTTTTCTAACATTTTCATTGATAAAAATTTTACTATCTTTTTGGTTAAGGATATTAAGATCATGATAAGATTTTAGTATAACTTTTTGAAAATCATTTGAGACTTTTTTAGATATAATTAATTTATCATTTTTTATTTCTTTATAATTATCATTAACAAGCGAAGCCGTTTCTAGTGGAGTTAAATATTTAAAAGAATATTCTTGTGCGGTTAGGCCATCTCTATTAATTATTTTATCTTTTGATGACATATTCTAAGGTCAAATAATAAGAGTTAATAAAACAAAAGATCTAAAAATGCGTCAATCAAAAAATGACTGACGCATAATTATCAAAATAAACTAAAAACCTTGGAATGGGTGATCAGTTGTATCTTTTTTAGCTAACATATCAGAAACTGTAGGATAGCCTTTAACAGCTGCTTCTATTGCACCTTTTGTTGCTTTGTAATTATTTTCGTAGATAGCTTCATCACTCTTAGCTTCCCAGTGAATAAAAACACCTACACAGATGTAAAGGTCTTCTGCTTCTGCTTTAGGAATAACGCCAGATTCAACACTATCTGCTACTGCCATCGCAACTGCTTTTTGAGCTGGACCAAACATTTGAACAGCTTGCTTTGCACCTTTAATTGTAACTTTGTTAAACATCATTGTGTTTGGTTTGCAAACTAAATTTGGACCTACTACTGCTAATAATGATGTAAAACCATCTTTGTTATTAACAAGACCATTACAGAAAGCTGTTTCTACTGCAGATCCTCTTGGACCGATTAATAAATCGATGTGAGCAATTTCTGCCATAGTTCCTGTTGGGTCGTTGTCATTTATTAAACACTCCCCTACTAAAACTTTATTTATTGCCATGATATGACTCCTATTTATTATAATAAATCAACTAAAAATAACACCCGCAGATAAATTCTGTGAATAGCTATATTTCAACTATAAATCCAAGCAGCTAAGGAATATTCCTGCAACAACAACATCGGCTGTTGTGCCTGGATTTAACTCTTGTATCTTAAGCTCAGAATCTAGTAATAACAACATTTTATTTAATTTTTTTGGATTTTTTAAAGAACAATATTCATCTGCTATTTGTATAAAACGCTCAGAGACCTCAATTGCTTTACTTTTTCCAAATTTTCTAGCAATTAGTGTGTCAGGTACGCTTTTTATTAAATTTAAAAAAGTTGCGGTCGTTGCTGCTTCAGCATCAGACATATATTTTAAGTAGTTTCTCCAATTAATTGATATAATATTGATAATATTATCAAAATTATTACAATATTCATTTGCAATATAATCGTAAGTACTTGCATATTTCATGGCTTCTAATAAAGTAAAGTCCTTATTTTTTGAGTCATTTAAATCATATATATCTTTTTTTCCCATTCCACCCGCCTTTGCTAAGTTTATTGCTTCATAGATATATTTTGTTTGCTTCCTATCAATACTTTGAATTACATATTTTAAATTATTTTGTGAAAATCTATGATTATTATCAATAAATAATGCTTGAACTATCGGTACACATAATAAAATAATACCAAGGTTAGTGTTGCAACCTACTAAATCAATAGATGATTTTACACATTCGTATGTTTTTATACCAATATCTAAGTTTTTTTGACAGATAATTTCCGAACATGCGATAGAGCTTCTTAAAAAGTCTGTATGTGTCATCCCGTAAGCTGGGTTATTTATAAAAACATTACCTGGCTTTATTGAAAACGCATCTAATTTACAAGCGTACTCAAAAGCTATTTTCACCTGAGTTTCAGATATCAATTACTTGTTTCCTGACATATTGTAAAAAAATCGTTAATAATCAATTCAGCAATGTTTTTATCAAATGTAACAGACTGAAGGCCTTTCCAAGCAGGAATGCTGTTAACTTCTGTGACTGTATACCCATTATCATCTAACATGATATCAACTCCAGCATAGTCCATACCTAATACTAAAGACGCTCTAATAGCTAATTCTTTAATGTCAAAACTTGGAATAAATAATTTACATTTACCACCTCTTGCAAAGTTTGTAATCCATGTATCTGCTTCTCTTTCCATTGAGGAAATAACTTGATCCTTTATAATAAATAATCTCCAGTCTTTATATGTTTTTCCAGGACTTTTTAAAAATTCTTGAACATAGTAAACTTTATTTAAGTTTTCATAATCAGGATGTCTATTATCTTTACCTAAAAGTTCTAACCCTTTACCTTGAGATCCAAAAATTGGCTTAATTACGCATATATTATCTATAAATGAATCTCTAAATTTTTGAAAATCTTTGATATTACTTGTTATGTATGTATTTGGGGTTGGTATATTATTTGTTCTTAAAATACTTGAAGTTCTAACTTTATCGACACTTTTTTCTATGCTCGAAACATTGTTATAAACAATTATTTTATTAGATTCAAGAAAATGCAATACATCTAAATAAAAACAAACTTCCTCTAAAGTTCCCCCATGTACACCTCGAACAAAGACGCCTTCTATGTCATCAAGAAAATACTCTTTTGTTTCAATTATTAATCTAGGATTTTTATCAAGAATAATTGATGATTGATTTAATTTTGCTTTGATTACATCCTTTTTTCTATGTTTAAAAATCTCTAATAATTGATTTGTGTGCCAACCATCATCCTCGGTAAAAATTAAAAACATGTCTCTAGATACCAAATGATTTTTTCATTAATTCTTTATCTACCTTGCCACTAATAAATGTATTTCCTGTATTTATGTTAGAAATTATCACTTTACTTGGACT
>CAXNNI010000085.1:0-4263 GCA_964203715.1 Gammaproteobacteria bacterium | reverse complement strand
CCAAAAAGAAAACATTAATATTGAAAATTTTGATAACTTAGTTAAAAGTACTAAAAATACTTTATTATCTGAGTCAGCATATATTTCTTTAGATTTTACTTACTTTAAAAAAAAATATGCTCCTGTTTCTAAAGTAAAAAGTTTCTTAGATTATACTGTAAATTTTACATGTGAAATAAAAAATAATTTGATAAATAAATATATAACTGTTGTTGTTCCTACAACAAGTCTATGTCCATGTTCAAAAAATATTTCTGATTATGGTGCTCATAATCAAAGATCTCATCTTACAGCGAATCTGAAAATAGAGAAAGCTGTCTGGATAGATGATGTAATTGAAATGCTTGAAAATCAAGCTTCATGCCAAATATATGGCTTATTAAAAAGACCTGATGAAAAATTTGTAACAGAATATGCCTATGATAATCCAAAATTTACTGAGGACATTATTCGAGATATTGCTATTATATTAAATAAAGATGATAGAATTTTAACATACAAAATAGAATCAGAAAATTTTGAATCAATACATAATCATTCTGCGTATGCTTTTATTGAAAAAGATAAGAAAAATAATAATAGTAAAGATAAAATTACATATTTACAACTTTCGCACCTTCGCTCGAATTTTCCGGGGTAAATTAGTTTTTAACATTTTTTGAAGAATAAGAAAATAATATATGCTTTAGGATTTTTTTAGCATTTTCATATGATATTTTATTTAATTTATCAACACTATGTACGGTAACAATATAATTATTATTGTCTCTTTTTGTTAATTTTATTTCATAACTGACTTCTTTTCCTTCTATCATATTAGTAGTGACAGTATATATAGCTTTATTTCTATTAGTATCAGTTATAAAAAATCTATTCCTATCTAACGATAAACCTATTTCTCTCCACATTTTACTATACGAATCTTTTAAGAGTAAAGCTGGCACCCCATAAAAATCAATTAAATCAATATATAAATTTTTATCATTTTTTTCACTGTCTTTTAAAGACTTTAAAGCAATATCTCTTTTAGTCCCAAAATACTCCATAATTCTTACAAGCATTTCAGCTTCACGATAAAGATCAGGCTCCTTCTGCTTCCAAATTATATTACCATTACTAAGAACATCTTCGGCCTGTAGTAAATGATTAGATAAATATAAACTTACATATCCATTAGGCTGTCTTTCTAATCTGACTCGAAATTTTTCTTTAGCTGCACTATAATTTGTATCTTGATTACTCAAAAAATCACTTTCAGTATCAAATATTATTTCAGTTTTCTTCCATTCAGTTTCTATAGTTCCGTTAAGTGGTTCACTTAAAATTATTTCGTATCCCTGAGATTTCAAAAATTCATTAATATATGGCCATAAGGTAGCTGGATCTGAATCTATTTCAAGCCATCTAGCAATACCCTGCTTCACAATTTGCATATTCATATATTTCGGTAATATTGGTGCGTTAGACAAATCTGACAATTCGCCTTTAGCATTTATAGCTCTCGGAACATTGATTGCATTCGAATAATTTGGGCTATCTAAAGAAGGAGGAATTTCTAAATTAGCAATACTTTTACTATTTCCATAGTCACCAGAATCATCTTTATTAAATACATTGCTTATATCGTCAGCAATATCAGATATCTCAGTTAGCGTTATAGGTTTACCAGAGCACCCATGTAAAAGAAAAAAAAATAAAAGATAGGAAGTAAATATTTTATTATGAAAAATCATTTCATACCTCTGCTAACTTCATAGATCTTAAAAGTCTATCATGATGTTCTTTCGAAAATAAAGTTAAAGGAAGTCTTATACCTTTTTTTATCAAACCCATCTTATTAAGCGCCCATTTTACAGGAATCGGGTTTGATTCTAAAAATAAATCCTTATGCAGTCCAACTATCTTTTTGTCATATTCTTCAGCTAAAACTCTATTTCCTTCTATTGCTGCTGCACACATTAAATGCATATATTTTGGAGCGATATTTCCTGTTACAGTAATAACGCCCTTGCCACCTAGAAGTAATGCTTCCATAGCAGTTAAATCATCACCACTTAAAACATTTATTTTATTACCACATATATCAATTAATTTTTTAATTCTATCTAAATCTCCAATAGCTTCTTTTATAGCAACTATATTTTTAATATTTAAAAATCTTTCTACTGTTTCTGGTAGCAAATCACAAGAAGTTCTTCCTGGAACATTGTAAGGTATTAACGGAATAGGTACAGCATCTGCTATAGCTTTATAGTGCTGAAATAATCCTTCCTGAGTTGGTTTGTTATAATATGGGGTTACAGATAGACATCCATCTACCCCAGCTTCATAAGCATACTTTGTTAGTGAAATAGCTTCTGCAGTGGCATTCGCTCCTGTTCCAGCAATAACAGGTATTCTCTTAGCAACCTTGTCAACAACAAAACTAACAACTTTACAGTGTTCTTTATGGTCTAGGGTAGCAGATTCACCGGTTGTGCCAACTGGAACAAGAGCATCTGTATTATTTTCAATATGAAATTCTATTAATTTTTCAAAATTTTCATAATCTATTGACCCATCATCATTCATGGGTGTTACTATTGCAACCATACTACCTGTAAACATAATATTATCAACCTAATGTATTTTTGTAATATATAATCAATATTCTAACTGATTTTAAGATAACATTAGAGAATTATTTTATGAAAAAGGCAGAAATTAACAAGAAAATTATTAACTTTAGTGGTCAAACTACTGACAAAAAATTCATTTTAAAAGAATTTCTAGGTAACTATTTAGTTTTATTTTTTTACCCTAAAAATAACACACCAGGGTGCACCCAAGAGGGTATAGATTTTTCTTCTAATTTTTATAAATTTAAAAAACTTAATACAATAATTTTTGGAATCTCTAAGGATGATATAAAGTCCCATATTAACTTCAAGAATAAAAATAAATATAAGTTTGAATTAATAAGTGATTCTGATGAAAAAATATGTAATACATTTAATGTTATAAAAGAAAAAAATATATATGGTAAAAAATATATGGGCATTGAAAGAAGTACTTTCATAATAAGTCCAAAAGGAGTTTTACTAAAAGAATGGAGAAAGGTGAAGATAAAAAATCATGTAGAAGAAGTTTTAAGCTATATTAAAAGTATAAAAAAAAGTTAATTACATTCTTTTGCGTACTTTATCAATTCTCCAATGATTTTTAATTTAAACTTATGACGTTTTTTTACAAAATAAAAATTTCTTGTTAATTTTGGATTTAATGGTATATAAGATAACATGTTGAGGGCTAATTCTTTTTCGATAGTTGTTCTTGACAATATTGAAACTCCAATTCCTGCTTCAACTGCTCCTTTTATAGACTCAGAGTTTCCAAGCTCCATGCAAACATTCATATCGATTTTCTCAATATTATTTTTCAAAAAATAGTCAAATATTACAGATTTCGTTCCTGAGCCCTCTTCGCGAATTATAAATGGAAACTTCAATATATCTATTGGACAAATAGACGTTTTTTTTGCTAGTTCATTCATCGGATGCGTAATTAAGACTAATTCATCTGATCTAAATATTTCAATATCTAAGTCTAAATTAATAACTGGAGCTTCAACAATTCCAATATCAATAAAGCCGTTTTCTACTTTTGCAACAATTTCGTTGGTATTAGCTTCGCATATTCGAATATTTAATTCAGGATATTTTTCTCTAAATCCCTTCAGTAACAATGGCAAGGTATACTGAGCAATAGTAGTACTTCCTCCAATTGATAGCGTACCTTCATTATTTTCTGTTAGTGTTCTTATAGAGTGATTCATTTCTGCATCAAGTGCAAAAATTTTTTCAGCAAAAAAAAAGACTTTTTGACCTGCTTCAGTAAGCAATATTTTATTATGCGTTCTATCAAATAATCTTGTTTTAAAATGATCTTCTAACTGTCTAACTTGAAATGTTACTGCCGGCTGAGTCATATGCAATGCGAAAGCTGCTTTAGTAAAGCTTAAAAGCTTTGCTACTGTATAAAACACTTGTAATCTTCTATCAGACATAATATATATAAATTATTTTTTTTATTTATTATTAAATATAATAATATAAATTTATATCATATATTATATTACTTAATAACTTAAATTAAATTTATATATTATGAAATTTTCAAAATCCGGAATTACTACAACTACAGATACTCCTAGTGATGCAGAAATCATTAGCCATAAACTAATGATTAAATCAGGCATGATAAAAAAATTGTCCTCAGGTCTAT
>CAXNNI010000084.1:0-4293 GCA_964203715.1 Gammaproteobacteria bacterium | reverse complement strand
ATTTAAACTTAAATGAATTTTACTCAAAAATTTTAACATATCAAAAAAAATATATAGAAGTTATTGATCACTATAAATTTATGTATTCGAATAAATTAATTAATTTTAATGATATTAATGTAGCTAAAAAAATGGCTTTGTTAAATATTGAAGCAAAAAAATTTAATAATGCCAAAAATTTTCTAGATTTTATAAAAAAAAAAGAAATTAATAGTTATAATTATTTGAATGGAATTTTGCATGCAAAAAAAAATAACATTCAAAAAGCTGAATTTTATTTAAAAAAAGTAGAAATAGGCGATGAAAATTATGCAAATTCATTGCATGAGATAGCTAATATTAAGATTGCAGAAGGTCAGGTAGACGCGTTAAAAAAATTTTTTATAATTGAACAAGACAAAGTTAAAAATAATAAAAAAATAGAAGTAATGTTACTACTTATAGAATCTGAGATTTTTTTTAAAGAAAAGAATTATGAACACTGTTTTTCTATATTAAGTTCCGGATTAGAAAAACATGAAGATAATACTGATTTATTGTATACAAGAGCTCTCGTGGCAGAAAAGATTAAAAAACTAGCTATATTTGAAGATGATTTAAAAAAACTTATAGCAATAAACCCAGAAGATTCTCTGGCTTTAAACGCTCTTGGTTACACTTTTGCGGACAACAATATAAGATTATCAGAGGCTAGTAAATATATTGATAAAGCCTTATTAATTAGCCCTAAGAATGGTTTAATACTAGATAGCAAGGGATGGCTATTATATAAAAAAGAAAAATATGAGGAAGCAGAGAAATATTTCATTAAAGCCTTAAAATATAGTCAGGACAGTGAAATAGTTGAGCATTATATTAAAACCTTATTGAAATTAAAAAATATAACCAAAGCAAAAAAAATACATGAAAGATATTTAAAAACTAACCCCACAGATGAAAAACTAATTAAATTAATAAAAGTATTAAATGAAATATAAATTTATAATATTAGGCTTAATGTTATTTATTTTACAAGCATGCTCAAATATTAATTTTTTTAATGCGCAAAATATAGAAAAAAAAGAGCAACAAGAAAATTTTTTTTTTTATGATAATTTTAAAGTCAAAGGTTTTGTTAAACTTTATATAGAAGAAAATAAAATAGCATCAAGATTTAATTTTGAAAAAAATAAAGATTTAGAATTAATAGAATTCCTTAATTTTTTTAATCGTGTTTTTATATCATTTGTAATAAAAACAGATAGTGTTGAAATAATAAATCAAAAAAAAAATGAAGATTATGATATTTTAAAAAAAATAATACAAGAACCATCTTTTAATATTATGATGAAAAATTTTTCAAGAATTTTATCTGGTAAAACACAAACTTCAGATATTATTCTAAGAAATGAAAATGGAACCATAAGAATAATAAAAAACGATATATATACAGTTCATTACAAAAATTATAATGAGAATATGCTTCCAATATTAATTGAAATAAATTTTTTGAATATATTAATTAATCTAAAAATTGAAAATTGGGAGTTAGTTTAATAATGATTTTAAAGTCGCCTGCAAAAATAAATTTATTTTTGAATATTATAAATAAAAGAAGAGATTGTTATCATGACATTCAAACTTATTTTCAATTTATTAGTTTATTTGATATTATCAAACTCAAAATAATACCTGGTTCAAAAATTCTATTTAGCTCAAATAGTAAATTTTTATCAGAAAATGATAATTTATGTGTTAAAGCGGCAAACTTAATTAGGAAAAATTTTAAGTCTAAAGAAAAACTAAGTGTATCGATTGAATTACTAAAAAATATTCCATTAGGTGGAGGTCTTGGTGGCGGTAGTTCTAATGCTGCGTCTGTTCTTATTGGTTTAAATAGACTTTGGAATTGTGGTTTAAAAAAAGATGATTTGTTTAATTTAGCTTTAGAATTAGGTTCTGATGTGCCTTTTTTTGTAAATGGTCGTTCAGCTTTTGGTGAAGGCGTAGGTAATTTATTAACAGATTTTAGTCTTAGAAAAAAATTTTATTTAATCACTAACCCTGGTATTCATGTTTCCTCAGAGTTAATGTATAAAAAATATATAATAAATGATTGTATAAATTCTATAAATTTAAATAATATGCATGAATATATTGGTTTTAATAGTTTTGAAAGTTTATTATGTGACCTGTACCCTGAGATTAAATACTTGCTAAATATACTTCGAAAAAATTATAATGGTTCTGTATCTGGTTCAGGAAGTTGTTTATTTTCAATTTTTGATACAGAAAAAGATGCGATATATGCAAGTTCTGTTATACCAGATAAATATAAAACTTATATCGTGCACAGCATAAGTAAAATATAAATTTTGATATGATTGATTTTTTTTGGGCCGTCGCCAAGCGGTTAAGGCATCGGGTTTTGATCCCGACATACGTAGGTTCGAATCCTTCCGGCCCAGCCATATCAAATTGTTAAAAATTGATGTTTATTTGGAAATTTTTTTGCACCTTTCATAATTCGAAATCTGTTTAATATTTTTTGTTTTATCTTCATTACTCGATATTAAGTTAAGCTTGATTATAGCTAAAGCGACAGTCTATTATTATCAGAAATCGCAATATTGTGTTCGAATAAGATCAATTTTGGGTAGTCATTTTATTATTTTACTTCTTTTTTTTTGATTTTGTATTATATTGTTATATAAATAAATTTAAGTTAATTTCTTAAGGCGCAGTATGTCGAATTATGAAACTCTAAAAGTTTTTTCTGGAAACTCTAATAATTTTTTATCTGAAAAGATTGCAAAAAAAATTGGTATTCCTCTTGGCAATGCCTTGGTAGATAGATTTAGTGATGGAGAAGTGCAAATTGAACTAAACGAGGATGTTAGAGGTAAAGATGTTTTTGTGATCCAGTCAACATGTTACCCTACGGATTCCAATCTTATGGAGTTACTAATTTTTATAGATGCTTTAAAAAGATCTTCTGCAGCAAGAGTAACTGCTGTAGTTCCATATTTTGGTTATTCTAGACAGGATAGAAGAGCTCGTTCATTGAGAGTCCCAATATCTGCTAAAGTCGTTGCAAACATGATAAGTACTGTAGGCACTAATAGAGTTTTAACAGTTGATTTGCACTCTGATCAAGAGCAAGGATTTTTTGACATACCTGTTGATAATATTTATGGCTCGCCAATTTTAGTATCTGATATGTGGAAAAAAAAATACCCCAATATAGTTGTAGTCTCACCAGATACAGGAGGCGTTGTAAGAGCTCGAGCAGTCGCAAAACAATTAGGTATTGATGATCTTGCTATAGTAGATAAAAGAAGAGAAAAAGCTAATGAATCAGAAGTTATGAATATTATTGGTGATGTAGATTCAAAAACATGCATAATTGTAGATGATATAGTTGATACTGCTGGCACATTAGTAAAAGCATCAATAGCATTAAAAGATAAAGGAGCTAGGGCAGTAGTAGCATATGTAACTCACTCAGTATTATCAGGAAACGCAATAAAAAATATAAGTGAATCTAGATTAGATGAATTAGTAGTTACAGATACGATTCCCTTGTCACAAGAAGCAAAAAATTGCAAGATTATTAGACAATTATCAGTTTCAAACTTATTAGCTGAGTCCATAATAAGAATTCACGCAGAAGAATCTCTTAGTTCTTTATTTACTGAGTAAAAGTTCTTGTTCTTATATGAATTTTAATTGATAATATGTCCTCTTAAATTACTTTAAAGAAAATGAAATTATTAGTAAACGCAGAAAAAAGAGAGACAAAAGGCAAATCATCTTCAAGAAATCTTAGGAGAAGTAATATGGTTCCTGGGATAATTTATAGCTCAGGCGAAGCAAATGAAACTATTTCTTTAAATAAGTTTGAAATTGCAAAAAATCTTGAAAATGAAAATTTTTATAGTCAAGTTATTGATGTTTCTTTAAATGGAGAAATACAAAAAGTAATCCTTAGAGATTTACAACGACATCCCGCAAAGCGAGAAATATTACATATAGATTTTCAAAGAGTGAAAGCTGATAAAAAAATTAACATAACAGTCTCAATTCATTTTGAAAATGAAAGCATCGCTCCTGGTGTAAAAGTAAGTGGTGGATTGGTTAGTCATTTAATGTCTGAAATTGAAATTTCTTCTCTTCCAGATAATTTGCCTCAAAATATAATAGTTGATTTAGCTAACTTGGAAATAGATCAGACTATACATTTAACAGATATAAAATTACCTGCAGGTGTTGAGATTGTATCACTTCTTCATGGGGATGTTAGATCGCCAGCTA
>CAXNNI010000083.1:0-4306 GCA_964203715.1 Gammaproteobacteria bacterium | reverse complement strand
TGTATTACTTGCTTTAGTGTCATTTAGTATTCTTAAGATAAAGCTTAAATCCATATATTTTGCAATATTTATTGGGGTATTACTGTCATATCCAATGAATTTGTTAAACAGTTATCCTTCCGAAAAAATGTTATTAAGCGAAAGCGATTGCGCTAGTGCTAGTGTGTTTTTTTTAATTTCATTTTTAACAATGATTTTAAGTCTACTTGTGCTATTTCAAAAAAATAATGAAGGATATAAAAATAAAATAATAACTTATTTGTCTCTATTTTCTTTATCTTTAATAGTAAACCATAAAATTCATGAGCTAACTTTTGAAGCACCTAAAATTCTATTAAGTAATTATTATATTTTATTTTTTGTTGCTTTATATATTATTTTACCCCTTGTGATCTTTTATCTTAGAAATAAATTAATTTCATTTTTAAGTGAAAAGAATTTGGTATATATAGTCTATATTTTATTATCATTATTATTCTACCAAACTATTGAAGATTTTTTTGTTTACTCAGGTCTTTTTAATAATTTTCTATATTTGCAATATAATAAGTTCTTATATATATTTATATTTTTATTATACTTATTATATTTTTTAGTGTACTTTTATTATAATAGGAAAAACTATCGATAACTTTATATATGTATAAATTTTTTATATTTACATTATTTTTCAAATTTTTATTTTTGTATGTTTCAAATTCAGCTTTTGCATATGGTAATTCTACGAAATCATTTACTAAAAATGAGGACATGAAACCCTCTTATTTCCTTGACTCCGAAGAAATGGAATTGCCATGGAAAAATGCTTTAATTAGGATTCCACTACTTAATCAAGCGCCCTATAAAGGATCTATAAAAAATCTTAAAGGTGATGAGAGTTTCCTTAAAAGTAAATATAAAACTATTTTATATCTTCATGGTTGCTCAGGCATGTGGAGTGGTGAACTGGCAAGACTAGATTTCTTCGCTAAAAGTGGTTTTGCTGTTATTGCTCCTCTTAGTTTAGCAAGAACAAAGTATCCAATGTCATGTGATCCTCCAAGTTATAAAGCAGGTCTCTATAGAGATACTTTAAAATTAAGACAAATAGATGCTAAACATGCTATGTTAAAAATCAAGTCTCTAGATTGGGTAGATCATAATAATATATTCTTAGTTGGTTTTAGTGAGGGCGGCATTGCTGCTGCCACATATAATCCTGAGAGCATAGAATTCAGTTTTAAAGGAAGGATTATTGAAGGCTGGACATGTGCTAAAAATACAGATTGGGAAGAATACAGAGGCGTAAATAATCCTTATGATGAGCCAATATTATCTTTAGTTGCTGAAAAAGATCCTTGGTTTCTTGCGGAATATTTGCAAGGACACTGTGGAGAATTTTTAAACAGAAACATAAAGAGCAAATCTATTGTTGTAAATGACCCATTATTGGCACATCAACATGGATTATTACATCATTCTAATATACAAAAAACTGTATTAGAATTTTTAAAAAGTGTTATTGACTAAATAAATTATTTACAGATGATCTTTTTAGAAACTTCTAAACTAAGTTTTTTTATGCTTTTATCTTCATAATTTGTATTATCTTGAAGTATTAATTGAAGATCAAGCTCTAAGATATTCGGATTATTAATAATATGCTCTACAATTGCTTCGTCAGTCATTACTCCAAAACTTTTTAATAAAAATCGTATATCTTTTTTATAATTTTCATCCATTAAATTACTCCATTGTAGTTATTAAGTAAAAAATAATATTAATGTTAAATTTTATTAGACTTAAGTTTATATTTTAAGTCTTTTGACTACCACATTATTTATGATGTGAGAGTCGATTATTTCATCAATATCATTTTTATTTTTATAATTGTACCAGATATTATCTGGATAAATTACGACAACAGGGCCTTCAGTACATCTATCAAGGCATCCGGCTTTATTAACCCTTATACATCCCTTTTTTTGTATTTTTAATGAAATACATTTTTTTTTAGCATACTCAAAGATTTCAGAAGAATTTTTATTATTGCAGCATTCCTTTCCATCGTCTCTTTGATGGATACAGATAAACATATGTTTTTTGTAATAACTCATGGTGCCACCCAATTAATTTTATTTTGAATTACATCGTATATAAATCTTTCATGACCGCGATGGTTTAAATTTAACCAATCTATTAAATTAATTTTTATTCTTAATATAGAAAAATTAGTCAAACCAAGTTCTCCTTTACCATCAAAATCTTTAGGCAAATAGTCTTTGGAATTTTTTAATTTTATACCGGGAGCATATATATTTAAATAACATAATTTACTCATTTTTTGTAATTGATCCCAAGTATTTTTTATAATATCAATATCATTCTCGATTTTAACATTTCCATATATTCTTATCTGTACTTTTTTTTTAATATCATAAAATAATGCGCATACATTTTTATTATTTTTAATTTGCATGATTTTACTTGCTCTTTTATCACTGTTAAAAGAAATTGTATAATTTTTTTTATCTACATTCCTGAGAACTACATACCTTGAATCTGGCTTGTTATCCTGAATCGTGGAGATCGAAAAAATATGAAAAGGGTGGTTTACTTGTGTTAAGCTTAGATCAAACTCACTCCATATACTTTCTAATATTTCATGTTTGTTATTCATTAAATAATTTACGTTCTTAGGCCTTTACCTGATTTCAAAAAATATATGCATAAAGCTGCAAGTATAATATTAAATAAAACAATTATAAAAAAAGAAAGAGATACACTTACATCAGTAATACCGAGCATAGAATATCTTAAAGCATTTATAAAATATAATATTGGATTAACCAAAGCAATATCTTGCCAAATGCTAGGCAACATCGATATTGAAAAGAAAACACCACCTAAATAAGTAAGAGGAGTCATAATGAAAGTTGGTACTACGTTAATGTCATCCCAATCGTTTGCAAATAAACCATTCAAAAAACCACACATTGAAAACAATGTAGAAGATAAAATTATGATAATTATCATAAGTGGGAAATTATGTACTTTAAAAGATATAAAAAATAAAGATGCTAAAAAAACAACAATTCCAACTGATATTCCTATTATAATTCCTCCAGTAATAAATCCTGCAAGTATTGTGTAGCTTCTAAGTGGAGAAACTAATAATTCTTCAATATATCTGTGATACTTAGATATGTATAAAGATGAAACAGTATTTGTGTAAGAATGAGTTATAATTGACATTAATAATAATCCAGGAAACATAAAATCAGTATATGAGTGAGACTCGATCTCACCAATCCTTGAGCCAATTAAATTTCCAAAAATTATAAAATATAAAACATTAGTAATCACCGGGGGAATTAAAGTCTGTTTCCAAATTCTTGAAAATCTCAAAACTTCTTTTCTTACAATTGTAAAGTAAGCTGTTATCTGAATACTATTATAATTAGTTTGCACTTTTATCAACTAACCTCATAAATAATTCCTCTAGTCTATTAGTTTTATTTTTTAAAGATTTTATCTTAATACCTTTTTGTGATAACTTTTCTAGCAAAGATTTAATATCTAAATCTAAAGATAAAGAAGCTTCAATAGTGTTATCATCAATTATTTTTAATGTGTATTCATTTAATGTTAAATTTTTAGGAACTGTATTTTCAGTATATAAAATAAACTTTTCATCTTTTAGTTGACTAAGAAATTTTTTCATACTTGTATTTTCTAAAATTTTCCCATCATCTATAATTGCAACATTTTTGCATAAATTTTCTGCTTCTTCTAAATAATGAGTAGTTAAGATAATAGTGGTACCATTTTCATTTAAAAACTTTAGGTAATCCCACATCAATCTTCTAATTTCAACATCTGCACCAGCTGTTGGTTCATCAAGTATTAATAATTTTGGCTTATGCATTAATGCTCTAGCAATCATTAATCTTCTTTGCATTCCACCAGACAGTTTTCTTGAAAAATGGTCTTTTTTTTCCCACAAATTTAATTTCTTTAATAATTTTTCTGCTTCAAAAATTGCTGAACTCCTAGGTATTCCATAGTATCCAGCTTGATTTATTAAAATTTCTTTAATAGGCTCAAAAGTATTAAAATTAATTTCTTGAGGAACAAGACCAATATATGTTTTAGCTTTAACAAAATCTTTATCTATATCAACACCATATATCTTTATCTCACCACTAGTTTTTTTTATCAGTGATGTTATTATCCCAATTGTTGTAGATTTTCCAGCGCCATTTGGGCCTAAAAGCGCAAAAAAATCTCCATGATTAACATTTAGATTAATTCCATGAAGAGCTAT
>CAXNNI010000082.1:0-4431 GCA_964203715.1 Gammaproteobacteria bacterium | reverse complement strand
CCAAAAACCTAAAGATAAAAATATAAATATACATAAAATAAAAATGATGCTAGAAAGTAGTTTTAATTTCATAAAATAACTATATTAATGCTAAAAACTATATTTATAATTTTATTTTTACTAATAATATTAAGCTTATTTATTTCTTTATTTTTTTTAATAAAAGATAAAAATAATAAAAAAAGAATGGTTAATGCACTCAAAGTCAGAATAAGCATATCTGTGCTATTATTCATAATACTAATAATTTCTTTTATAAATGGCTATATTCAGCCTCATGGGATGTAGATTATAAATCTATATCCAATAAACGAAAATAAATAATCCTAACCAAACAACATCTACAAAATGCCAATACCAAGCTACAGCCTCAAAAGCAAAATGATTTTTTGGATTAAAATGTCCATAAATTGATCTAATAAGAATAACTAGTAACATAATAGTTCCAATAGTAACGTGAAATCCGTGAAAACCAGTTAACATGAAAAAAGTTGACCCATATATGCCGCTACCTAGATTTAAATTCAATTCACTAAATGCATGACCATATTCTAACGCTTGAAAGTACATAAAAATAACTCCAAGAAATACAGTTAATGCCAATCCAATTATAAGCTGCATTCTTTTCATCTCTTTCAAAGCATGATGAGCCCATGTCAGAGTTACTCCACTTGTTAACAAAATAGCAGTATTTAAGGCTGGCAAACCCCAAGCGCTCATAATTTGAAAATCCCCACCAATCCTACCTGGGCCATTAGCTGAAAGAGGCCATAAAGCTTGATATTCTGGCCATAAAAAAGTATTCGTCGCTAAACCTGATCCTTCTCCACCCAACCATGGTAACGAATAAGTTCTAACATAAAATAATGCGCCAAAAAAAGCAGCAAAAAACATTACCTCAGAAAAAATAAACCAAATCATTCCCCATCTAAATGATGAATCAACCTGAGAGTCATACATCCCTTTTTCACTTTCAGATATAACTGTACTAAACCAACCAAAAACCATAAAAATAACAAGACCAAGACCAATCAATAAAATGTATTTTCCTACATCATGCCCATTTAGTAAAATTGAGCCCCCAACCATTGCGGTGCAAACTGCAATAGATCCTACTATCGGCCACTTGCTCCCATTAGGTATATAATAACTTCCTGCATCTGACATTTTTTATCCTCTATAATTATTTTTAATCATTTTTTAGCAACATCTAAATTTTCAAAAAATGAATATGACAATGTTAAAGTTTTTATTCTGCTTGGCATATTTTCATCAATATAAAAATACACTGGTAAGTTAACACTCTCACCAGGTTTAAAGGTTAGCGTGTCAAAACAAAAACAATCTATCTTCTTCAAGTATTTAGACGCTTCATTCGGAGCTACACTTGGAACTGCTTGCCCAACAATCGAATTATTTGATTTGTTTTTAGCAATATAAAAAGTACTATAAACTTTTCCAGGTGAAACTTCTAAACTAAATTCAGATGGTGCAAATTGCAAATTTTTTTCATTTAGTTCATGCGAAATAAATTGAATATTTAATTTCTGAATACTAGTGCTCTTCTTATACAAATAAGATTTTTCTTTTAAATTTGATGTATTGCCATTTAAACCGGTAACATCGCAGATTACATTGTATAAGGGTATTAGAGAAAAAGAAAATAAAAACATTATAAAACTAATAAAAATAAGTTTTTTAAGTGTCTTAATATTTAATTTTTCTTTATTCATAAACCTTAATGCCTATAAATCATAATCATATAAAAACTCACATAAATAACTAACGCAATCAAAACTAAAATAAATGTTGTTAATTTTTTTTTTTGATATATTTTCAAAAGTACCTCTAAATTTATTTCATAGCTATTTGATAATTGGTGGCGTATTAAAAGAATGATAAGGAGGAGGAGAAGAAAGTGTCCACTCTAAGCCTTCAGCACCTTCCCAAACTTGATCTGTTGCTTTTTTTCCGCCCTTAATAGTTATAATAATAAGATATAAAAATATTAACTGCGATAATCCAAATCCAAAAGCACCGATACTTGCTATCATATTATAATCTGCAAATTGTAATGAGTAATCTGGAATTCTTCTTGGCATACCTGCTAAGCCAACAAAATGCATTGGGAAAAATGTTAAGTTTACAAAAAAAGTTGATAACCAAAAATGCACTTTTCCAAGTTTTTCTGAATACATGTTACCTGTCCATTTAGGAAGCCAAAAATAACAAGCAGCCATTATCGCAAATATAGAGCCTGGAACTAATACATAATGAAAATGTGCAACTACAAAATATGTATCATGATATTGAAAATCTGCAGGTGTAATAGCAAGCATTAATCCTGAAAAACCACCAATTGTAAACATTATTATAAAACCAATAGCAAATAACATCGGAGTCTCAAAAGTCATTGCTCCTTTCCACATAGTTGTAACCCAGTTAAAAACTTTTACTCCAGTAGGAACTGCGATTAACATTGTAGCAAACATAAAAAATACTTCTCCAGCAAGTGGCATTCCTACAGTAAACATGTGATGAGCCCAAACTATAAACGATAAGAAAGCGATAGATGCTGTTGCGTAAACCATTGAGCTATAACCAAATAAAGGTTTACGAGCAAAAGTAGGTATAATTGCTGATACCACTCCAAAAGATGGAAGAATTAATATATATACTTCTGGGTGCCCAAAAAACCAAAAAATATGTTGAAACATTACTGGGTCTCCCCCCCCTGCAGCATTAAAAAAGCTAGTACCAAAAAATTTATCTGTTAAAAGCATGGTTACCCCACCTGCCAAAACAGGCATTACAGCTATTAACAAAAACGCAGTAATTAACCATGTCCAGACAAATAGTGGCATCTTCATTAAAGTCATTCCTGGTGCTCTCATGTTTAAAATAGTAGCTACAACATTTATTGCTCCCATAATTGAAGAAAGACCCATAAAGTGTATTGCAAAAATTAAAAATGGGAATGCATCTCCAGTTTGCAAACTTAAAGGAGGATATAATGTCCATCCTCCTGCCGGAGCTCCTCCATCCATCCATAAAGTTGAAAGCAACATAGCGAATGCAAAAGGTAAGATCCAAAAACTCCAATTGTTCATTCTAGGTAAAGCCATATCTGGTCCACCTATCATTATAGGTATCATCCAGTTAGCCAATCCAGTAAAAGCAGGCATAACTACACCAAAAATCATGACAAGAGCATGCATTGTCGTCATAGAATTAAAAAATTGCGGATCAACAAATTGTAAACCAGGTTGAAAAAGTTCTGATCTTATTATTAGAGCCATGAATCCACCTATAAAAAACATTATCATTGCAAACCAAAGATACAATGTCCCAATGTCTTTATGATTCGTAGTTTTTATCCATCTCATAACTCCTGATGGATGATCTTCATGATGATTATCTTTTACAATAGAACTCATATTTATTTCCTCTTATTCAATAATATTAGCTATATCAACTATTTTATTTTCACTATCAGCTAGCCATTGTTTATATTCAGCTTCTGATACTGCTTTTATAACAATAGGCATAAAACCATGGCTCCTACCGCATAATTCTGCGCATCTTCCTCTATATATTCCTGGCTCTTTAATTACAACAGACATTTCATTAATAAAACCTGGTATAGCGTCTTTTTTTAAAGCAAGATCTGGAACCCACCAAGCGTGTAAAACATCGTTTGACGTTAACAAAAATCTAATTTTTTTATTGATTGGTAAAACAAGTGGATTATCCACTTCTTGTAAATAATTTTTGTTTTTTTCTTTCTTATTATATATCTCATCATAAGGAGTTGATAACTTACTATAAAAAGAAATATTTTTATTTAAATATTCATATTGCCATAGCCATTGATACCCAGTAATTTTTATATTGATTTCAGAGTTAGAATGATCATACATTTTTATAAGAGTTTTAGTTGCAGGAATTGCCATAACAATCAATATTACAAAAGGAACAATTGTCCACAAAAACTCTAATCTAGTACTTTCATGAAAGACAGCAGGCTTAACTCCTTTTGACTTTCTGTGCATCAAAATTGACCAAAACATTGCGCCAAAAACTATGACACCAATAACCACGCATATCCAAAGTATTAACATATGAAGACTAAAAACCTCCATACTTAGATCAGTAACTCCTTTTGTCATATTTAAGTCTAACCAACCTGCATACGCAGGGTTAAATACTACAATTAACGATGTAAAGATAAACAATTTTTTTATTGAAAACACTTTTTTTAATACTCCTTAAACATATATTTTCATTATATTTTTTGTAACATAGCAGATAGCTCTATTCTTTCTTTATCAGTTAATAAAGCACCTATTTCAATCTCTTTTCCTGATGACCTTAAAATCAGCTTATGAGGATAACCATTTAAATAAGGTTTATTTAAAATAAATTTTGCCC
>CAXNNI010000081.1:0-4438 GCA_964203715.1 Gammaproteobacteria bacterium | reverse complement strand
GATGAAAATACTCTACGTTTGCTCCATTTTTTCTGTCTATAAAATCATCAACCATACCTGATTGAAGAGGCCCTGGCCTGTATAAAGCAACTAAAGCAATTATCTCATCAAATTTATTTGGCTTTAAACGTCTAAGTATATCCTTGATTCCTTGAGACTCTAGTTGAAATACCCCATTTGTTTTTTGTTTTCTTAAAAGATCTAAAGTTTTTTCATCATTTAAAGATATATCTTCTAGTGAAAATTTTTGATTAGATACTACATCTCTATTAATGATTTTTAATGTGTTTTCTATTACTGTTAATGTTCTCAAACCTAAAAAATCAAATTTTATTAAACCAATTTCTTCTATATCATCTTTATCTAGCTGAGTTAGCAGAGGACTTTCAGTAGTATCTCTAAATAGAGGAGTATAATTTACTAACTTCTTTGGAGATATTACAATTCCGCCTGCATGAGTACCCGCATTTCTAGGAAAGCCTTCAAGCACCAATGCCATATTAATAATTTCTTTTACGTCATCATCAGAGTCATATAACTTTTTCAAGTCATCATCTTGAAGTGCTTTATCTAAAGTTATTCCTATTTCTAGAGGAATAAGTTTTGCAATTGAATCAACAAATAAATATGGGTATTGCAAGACTCTTCCGACATCTCTAACTACTGCTCTTGCTGCCATCGTTCCGTATGTAATAATTTGACTTACTTTATCTCTTCCAAATTTATTTGCTACATACTGTATGACGCTATCTCTTTTATCCATACAAAAATCAATGTCAAAATCTGGTAAAGAAATCCTCTCAGGATTTAAAAATCTTTCAAAAAGCAAATCATATTTAATAGGATCTATATTTGTTATATTTAAAACGTAAGCAACTAAAGATCCCGCGCCAGAGCCGCGACCAGGACCTACAGGTATATCATTATTTTTTGCCCACATAACAAAATCTGAAACAATTAAAAAATAACCAGAAAAACCCATTTTTGTAATTACATCTAGCTCTAAAATTATACGTTTACTATATGGGTCTTTATTTATAATGTTTTTATCTAGTAATTTTTTATTAAAACTTTGCATTACCAAAGAATGAAAATATTCATTTTCATCTTGAGAGGCATCTAAAGGAAAAATTGGCATTGCAATTTCACCCAAAGGAATTTGTAAATTACATCTTTTTGCAATCTCGAAAGAGTTTTCGATTGCTGACGGAATATCATAGAAGAGCTCTTGCATTTCTTCGCTAGATTTTAAATACTGATTTTCAGTGTACTCAGATTTTCTCTTCGCATCTTCTAAGTAACTTCCGTTATGAATACAAACCCTAACTTCATGAGCCTGAAAATCTTTTTTTTTAATAAATCTTGCATTGTTAGTTGCAACAAGAGGTAATTGATATTTTTTGGCAATATCTAATATATAAGATTCATATTCATCTTCAAAATCTTTTCCAGTCCTAGTTATTTCGAGGTAAAAGCAACTAGGAAAGTATTTTTTCCAATAATTTATATATTCTTCTATCAAATCTTTTTTACCTAGTTTTATCGCATATGCTAAATCTCCATATATTCCTCCAGATAAAGCAATTAATCCTTCAGAGCTTCGCGCTAACTGGTCTTTATAAATATAAAATTTATTATTCTCACTTAAATTTACATATGAATCTGTAATTAGATTACTAAGATTGTTGAAACCTTTAATATTTTTACATAACAAAACAACTCGAGAAGACTCAGTATTTTTTTTACAATTTTTTATGTCTACCTCAATACCAATTATTGGCTTAATGCCTTTTTCTAAGGCAAGCTTATAAAACTTTACTAATGCAAAAATATTATTTAAATCTGTAATAGCTATTGCTGGAAATTGATTATTAACAGCTTGACTAATTAAGTCTTTAATTTTAATTAATCCATCTGAAATTGAATACTCAGTATGGAGATGCAAATGTATAAATCTGTTCTTCATAACTACGCTATAGGTTTAAAAGTTTTTCTGTGATATCTGCATACCCCAAATTTTTTTATCATTTCAATATGATATTTAGTAGGGTAACCTTTATGTTGTTTAAAGTTATATAAAGGAAACTTGCTATCTATTTCTTGCATAATTCTGTCCCTAGAAACTTTAGCAATTATTGAAGCAGCACTTATTATTGGAACCAATCTGTCTCCATGTTTTATTGCTATAAGAATGCCTTTAATTTCTGGTTTAAAAAGGCCGTCAATATAAACTTTATAATCATTATGCTCAATAGGTTCATATGATTTTTTCATGGCATTTAAGGTTGCATTATGAATGTTAATCTCATCTATTTCTTCAGAATCAACAATACCAACATTATATGTATAAGCGTTATTTATTATAATATCATAAAATATCTCTCTATTTTTCTTGCTAACTTTTTTAGAATCATTAATTTCTTCAGGAAGATACCTTTCATCAATAATAACAGATGCAGCAACTACAGGACCTGCTAATGCTCCTCTACCTGCCTCGTCTATTCCAACTAATGTATATTTTTTTTTCATAAACTAGATTATAATAATTAATTATAATACATTAGTAATCTATCTAAAAAAATACATTTTATAATGAGAAAATTAAAAGTAGCAGTAATTGGAATAGGGTACCTAGGAAAATTTCACGCAGAAAAATTCATTAAAAATAAATACACTGATTTAGTAGGTGTTGTAGACATAGATCAAAAAAAATGCATAGAAATTAAAAATAAATTTAATACAAACACTTTTAGTAATTACAAAAGTATTGTAGACAAAGTTGATGCAGTAAGTATTGTTGTTCCGACTAATTTACATTATAGAATTGCAAAATACTTTATAGAAAATAATAAACATGTTTTTATTGAAAAACCTTTTACAGATAGTATCTTAAAAGCTGAAAAACTTGAAAAACTATCAAAAGAAAAAAAAATTATTTTGCAAATAGGTCATATAGAAAGATTTAATAAAGGTTTTTTATTATTAAATAATAGAATTAAAAAACCTTTATTTGTTGAATGTAATAGAATATCGCCATTTAAGGTGAGAGGAACAGAGGTTGATGTAATAATGGATCTAATGATTCATGATTTAGATATAATCTTTTCGCTTATCAAATCTAAAATTAAAGATATTAAAGCTAATGGGGTTGAAGTTTTAACTAATAGTATTGATATTGCGCATGCAAGAATTACTTTTAATAATGGATGTATTTGTAATTTATCCTCAAGTAGAATAAGTAATAAAGTAGAAAGAAAAATGAGAGTATTTCAAAAAAACGAATATTTTTCTTTAGACTACCAAAAATGTATATTAGAGTCTTATAAAAAAATAAAAAATGATAATATAAATAGTATCTTTAAAGAACAAAAAAAATTCTTAAATAATGATCCACTGAACGAAGAAATAAAAAGTTTCATAAATTGTATACTTAACAATAAAAAACCAATTGTTAGTGCCTTTGATGGAAAAAATGCATTAAAATATGCTATTACAATTTCTCAACTTATAAAAAAATGATACCTCAATTTGATTTAAAAAAAGAATTTACTTTATTAGAAGATGAAATTAAAAATTCTTTATCAAACGTATTTGAAAAAGGAGTTTTTATTAATGGTGAAAATACAAGCTTACTAGAAAAAAATGTTGCGAAATACATAGGTGTAAAATATGCAGTATCTTGTAATTCAGGAACGGATGCTCTTCATTTTGCATTAAGATCTATTGGCATTAAAAAAGGGGATGAAGTTATAACCACACCATTCACTTTTATATCGACTATCGAAGCAATAATGTACTTAGAGGCAATCCCTATTTTTGCTGACATAAATTTAGAGTCATATAATATTGATAAAAATAAGATTTTAGAAAAGATTACAAAAAAAACCAAAGCAATAATACCAGTTCATTTATTTGGAAATCCTTTTGATATCTTAGATCTTAAAAAAAATATTGATAATAATAAAATAAAAATTATAGAAGACTGTGCGCAAAGCTTTGGGGCTGGTATAAGTCATAGAAGAACGGGAAGCATTGGACACATTGGCTGTTTTAGTTTTTATCCGACAAAAAACTTAGGTTGTTATGGAGATGGAGGACTGATAACAACAAACTGTGAAGAAAGTTATATAAATATTAAAAAGTTAGCTAACCATGGAAGTTCGAAGAGATACTATCATGATATAATTGGCTATAATAGCAGATTAGACGAGATACAGGCAGCAATATTAAATGTAAAACTTAATTACGTTGATAAAAAAAACCTGATGAGAATAAATATTGCAAATAACTATAATAAAAATCTTTTAAAATTAAATAATATATCTATACAAAAAAAAAATAAAAATTCCCATCATATATATCATCAATATACAATTTCATCTGTAAATAGAGATAAAATAAAAATAGGTCTTGAAAAGAATGACATAGGTTCAGCAAT
>CAXNNI010000080.1:0-4485 GCA_964203715.1 Gammaproteobacteria bacterium | reverse complement strand
GATATAATTGATGCCTGGAAAATACAACAAAACAAATTGAGATGGAAACAATCACACACCAATGTGGTGCGTAGAATTTTAGGTCATGCAAAACGTGGTACTAGAGTAATATATGTTGCAGGAAATCACGATGAATTTTTAAAACCAATGATACCATATGGTTTAAGTTTTGGATTAATAGAAATACATAATCAAATAGAGCATATAGGTGTAGACGGCAAAAAATATTTGATCACACATGGCGATTTATTTGATGGTATTACACTCCTTGCTCCTTGGTTGGCATTTCTTGGCGACAAGTTGTATGACTTAGTTTTGGTATGGAATGCCAAATTTAATTGGGTTAGACATAAGTTTGGTTTTGGATACTGGTCATTATCAAAATTTTTAAAACATAAAGTTAAAAAAGCAAACGATTTCATTTTTCAGTTTGAAAAAAATCTAGCGACTTACTGTAAAAAGCGTGACTTTGATGGTGTGATATGTGGTCATATACATCATGCAGAGATTAAAGAGATTGATGGTGTCATTTATATGAATGATGGTGATTGGGTAGAAAGTTGCACAGCTTTAGTAGAACATCACGATGGTCGATGGGAAATAGTTACATGGACCAAGGAGAAAGATGATTTGAATGCTGATATTAATGTCGAATCATACGAATAACCTAAATGATATGTCAGGAAAAATAACTCTGGAATTTCATTCGCAACAACAATGTGAGGAATCATTAAAATCAATGACATATTGGTTAAAATTTGAGCAATTTAAGGTAATAGGGAAATGTCAAAAAATATCATAGAAAATAAAATTACAATCGTTGTGCCTTGTAAAAATGAGCAAGACTACATTTCACATTTGTTACTGCATTTGCGTCAACAAAATATAGGTAACACTAGAATTATTATCGCAGATTGTTCCACAGATAATACAAGAAAAATTATTCAATTAATGAAAGGTGTGTTGAATATTGAAGTCATTGATGGTGGTAATGTTTCATTTGCAAAAAATAGTGGCGCCAAACTTGTAACAACACCATATATACTGTTTATAGACAGTGATGTCAGATTCTTTTCCAATTCAGTTATAGTTAATTGTGTTGATGAAATAGAAAAAAAAGATTTAGATTTAATTGGGTTATATGTCAAATGTTATGATAATGACATTCGAGCAAAAATAGCATTTGTGTTATTTAATGCAGTCAATAACATATTAAAATATTGGTCACCGTTTGCCGTTGGAGCATTTATGTTGACTCGCAAAGATAAGTTTTGTGAGTTTGGTGGTTTTACAGAAAAATACCAAACAAGTGAAGATTTCTTTTTGTCTAAAAAATATGATGTAAAGAAGTTTAAATTAATGAATCATTATTTTGGCCAAGACAATAGAAGGTTTAAAAAGATGGGATATTTTGGCATGGCGTGGTATCTGATTAAAAATTTTTGGAATCGGAATAACGAAAAATATTGGAATAACATAGATTATTCTAAATACTGGAAATAAAATGATAACAATAACAGAAGCAGCAAAAGTGAAAATATTAGATCTACAAGGTTTTATATGAATTTTATAATAACTATTTATTTGTATTAATTCTAAAAAGTATATAAGAAGGGCAAATCCTGAATAGGGCAGTAAATATTAGTATAAAACCAAAAAAACCCCATAATTTAGGATGTGACTGAGATAGCACTCCTAGGTGAAATATAATCACACCTGCTACTGCCCTAATTATTCTATCTGCTCTTCCAACATTTTTGCAAAACATAATATTATGATAGCACAAAATATGCTAAATGTTATTTTTTCTTATCTTTTTTGAATTATTACTTTTCTATAAAATTGTAGAATTTTATTAATTTTGATATAATTAACTCCCATCTTATATTGTTAATTTTTTTAAGTGTGACTAAATATATATTTATTACTGGTGGTGTTGTTTCGTCTCTTGGAAAAGGGATTGTGGCAGCTTCACTTGGCTCGATTTTAGAATCCAGGAGCTTAAGCGTTTCTGTTATTAAGCTTGATCCATATATAAATGTAGATCCAGGAACAATGAGCCCATCTCAGCATGGGGAAGTATTTGTTACATATGATGGAGCAGAAACAGATTTAGATCTTGGGCATTATGAACGATTTATAAATTACAAAACTAGCAGATTAAGCAATTATACAACTGGGCAAATATATGATTCTGTTTTAAAAAGAGAAAGAAAAGGGGATTATTTAGGAAGTACTGTTCAAGTAATACCGCATATTACAGATGAAATTATTTTAAACATTAAAAAAGGTTCGTGTGGCAAAGATGTTTGTATTGTAGAAATAGGAGGAACTGTCGGTGATATAGAATCCCTGCCATTCATTGAGTCTATAAGACAAATGGGAATAGGGTCTGGAAAAAATATTGTAAGTTATATTCATTTAACTCTTGTACCTTATATAAAAGCAGCAAGAGAAATAAAAACAAAGCCAACTCAACATTCTGTAAAAGAATTAAGATCGATTGGTATTCAGCCAGATATTTTAATTTGTAGGTCTGAAGAAAAAATATCTGATGAAGATAAAAATAAAATAGCTTTATTTACAAATGTTGAATCAAGAGCAGTTATCAATTCAATTGATGTAGATGATATTTATGAAATTCCGTTAATTCTTCATGAGCAAGGCTTAGATGACATCATAGTTGAAAAATTAAATTTATCTTGCGAGTCAGTGTCATTAAAAGATTGGGAGCATTACAAGTACAAAAGAAACGCTGCTACGAAAATAATCAACATAAAGGTTATAACAAAATATGGGAATTGCACAGAATCTTATAAGTCTTTACATGAAGCTATTAAGCATGCCGGTGTTCATTCTAATGTAATGATAAATATTGATTATATTGAATCAGAGACTTTAGAAGATAATAATTTTTCTTCTATAGAAAACGCAAATGGAATTATAGTTCCTGGGGGTTTTGGAGGAAGAGGGGTAGAAGGAAAAATAAATGCAATTAAGTGCGCAAGAGAAAATAAAATTCCATTTTTAGGAATATGCCTAGGAATGCAAGTTGCTGTCATTGAATTTGCGAGAAATGTATGTTATCTAGATAATGCAAACAGTACAGAGTTTAATAAAGATACTCTTCATCCGGTTATAGGTCTTATTGAAGAATGGTTGGATAAGAAAGGTTCGATAGAGTACCGAAATCAAGATTCTAATATAGGAGGTACAATGAGGCTAGGAGAGCAAGAATGTATTCTTCATAATGCATCAAATATATATAATGCTTACAAAAAAAATTCTATTTTTGAAAGGCATCGTCATAGATATGAGTTTAATAATAAATATAAAAGTATTTTTGAGGAAAATGGTTTGTTTATATCGGGCGTTTCATCTAATGGAATATTAGTAGAAGTTATAGAGCTAAAAAATCATCCTTGGTTTATAGGCTGTCAATTTCATCCAGAATTTACATCTAAGCCTGTTACAGGTCACCCATTATTTAAAGCATTTATCGAAGCAGCGAAGGTTATTAAATGAAGGAAAATTTTAATTTTAATTTAGATAGAAAAAATACTTTTTTTTTAATAGCAGGTCCTTGCGTTATAGAAAGTGAAGAAATAAATTTTAAGACAGCTTTAAAATTAAAAGAAATTACCGAAAAACATAATATTCCATTCATATTTAAATCATCTCTAGATAAAGCAAATAGAACATCGCATAACTCTTATAGAGGAGTTGGCTATTCAAAAGGATTAGAAATTTTAAATAAAATTAAATTAGAGCTAGATTTGATGATTTTAACTGATGTTCACGAAGATTCTCCGTTAGATGAAATAGTAGATGTTGTTGATATTTTGCAAACACCAGCTTTTCTTTGTAGACAAACAAATTTCATAACAAAAGTAGCTTCTTTTGATATTCCAGTAAATATAAAAAAAGGTCAGTTTTTATCACCCTGGGAAATGACTAGTGTAGTTGAAAAGGCAAGATCAACAGGAAATAAAAATATTCTAGTATGTGAAAGAGGTTTTAGTTTCGGTTATAATAATTTAATATCAGATATGAGGTCTTTAGTAATTATGAGGAGCACAGGGTGTCCCGTCATTTTTGATGCGACTCACTCAACTCAATTGCCTGGACTTAATAATAATAGTTCAAGTGGGCAAAGTGAATACATTGCTCCACTAGCTAAAGCGGCAATAGCGGTCGGTGTATCAGGAGTTTTTATGGAAACTCATCCAAATCCAAAAAATGCTTTAAGTGATGCTATGAATTCTTTTCCTCTGAATGCAATAGAAAAATTATTAGTTACATTAAAAAAAATAGACGAGGCACAAAGAGAATAAAATATATGAATTCTGAAATTAAAAAAATTTTAGCAAGAGAAATTATTGATTCAAGAGGCAACCCAACTCTAGAAGCTGAAGTAATTCTTGAATCAGGGAAAGTTGGAAGAGCTGCAGTTCCATCTGGAGCATCTACTGGTTCAAAAGAAGC
>CAXNNI010000079.1:0-4548 GCA_964203715.1 Gammaproteobacteria bacterium | reverse complement strand
TCACAGGAAAGGTAGTAAGCGACAAGATGAATAAAACTGTAGTTGTCTTATATCAAAGGAAAGTTAAACATCCTAAGTATGGTAAATATGTTCAAAAATCAACAAGGCTTAAAGCACATGATGAAGAAAATGCGTGTAAAATAGGTGATGTAGTAAAAATATCTGAATCAAGACCTATTTCAAAAAATAAATCTTGGAAGTTAGTAGAAATTGTTAGATCTCAGGAGATTATAGAATGATACAAGTAGAAACAATATTATCCGCGGCAGATAATAGTGGAGCTAAAAAAGTTCTTTGTATAAAAGTGCTTGGAGGATCAAAAAGAAGATATGCAGGTATTGGCGATTTGATAAAAATAAGCGTGCAGTCAGCCATACCAAGAGGAAAAGTAAAAAAAGGAGAAGTTCTTAATGCTGTGGTTGTTAGGACAAAAAAAGGTGTAAGAAGAAATGATGGGTCATTAATAAGATTTGATGGTAATGCAGCAGTATTATTAAATGATAAGTTTCAACCGATAGGAACAAGAATTTTTGGTCCTGTTACAAGAGAATTAAGAGTAGAGAAATTTATGAAAATAATTTCATTAGCTCCTGAGGTATTATAGGAAATAAGTATGAATAGATTAAAAAAAGGTGACCAAGTTTATATAATAGCTGGAAAAGACAAAGGAAAGTTAGGTGCTATTTCACAAATTATAAGTTCAGATAAAGTATTAGTGGATGGAATAAATCTAGCAAAAAAACATGTAAAACCAAACCCAAATAAAAATGAAACAGGCGGTATTATAGAAAAAGAGATGCCAATACATGTATCAAATTTAATGATTTATAATTTGAAAACAAAAAAAACTGATAGAGTTGGTAGTTTAAAATTAAAAAATAATAAAAAAGTTCGTATATATAAATCTACAGGGGAACAAATTGATTTATGAGTAGCAGATTAAAAAAAATTTATAATGATCAAATAAAAATTTCATTAAAAGAAAAAATGAAATATAAATCATTAATGGAAGTCCCGCAAATAATAAAAATTACGTTAAATGTTGGACTTGGAGAAGCCGTTAAGGATAAAAAGAAAATTGAGAATGCTGTCGAGGATATTGAAAAAATTTCTGGACAAAAGCCAGTTGTTACTAAGGCAAAGAAATCTATAGCAGCTTATAGTTTAAGAGAGGGTATGCCAATTGGATGTAAAGTTACTTTAAGAAAAGATAAAATGTATGAATTTTTAGATAGATTAATAAGTGTTGCAATACCAAGAATTCGGGATTTTAGAGGATTTTCTAGAAAATCTTTTGACGGAAGAGGAAATTATACATTAGGTGTTAAAGAGCAAATTATATTCCCTGAAATTGATTACGAAAAAATAGATAGCTTAAGAGGTTTAGATATCTGCATAACAACGTCTGCTAAGAATGATCAGGAAGCACTGTTATTACTTGAAGAATTTAATTTTCCTTTTAGGAGATAATTATGGCAAAAACATCTATGTTACAAAGAGAAAAGAAAAGAATCAAATTAAGCAAGAGTATGTTTAATAAAAGAAAAAATCTTAGAGATATTTTAAATAGTAAAAATACAACTATTGAAGAGAAATTAAATGCATCTGCACGTTTGCAAAAGTTACCTCGTGATTCAAGTTTATGCAGGGTAACAAATAGATGTGCATTAACAGGAAGGCCAAAAGGTTTTTATAGAAAATTTGGTCTTGGAAGAACAAAAGTAAGGGAAGCAGCAATGCGAGGTGATATCCCTGGACTAGTGAAAGCTAGTTGGTAAAGGAGATTATTATATATGAGTATGAGTGATCCAATAGCAGCAATGCTTACAACAATAAGAAATGGTCAGATGGTAAAAAAAGACTATGTATGCACTGACATGTCAAAAATAAAAGTATCAATTCTTTCAGTGTTAAAAGATGAAGGTTATATTTTAGACTATGAGATGAAAGATATTGAAAATAATAAAAAAAGATTAAAAATAAAACTAAAGTATTTTCAAGGTAATCCAGTCATAAGTAATATTAAAAGAGTTAGTAAACCAAGTTTAAGAATGTATAAGGGTAAAGATAAGTTACCAAAAGTTTTAGGAGGTTATGGTGTAGCAATAGTTTCTACTTCGAAAGGAGTAATGACTGAAGCTGCAGCAATTAGTCAAAATTGTGGTGGTGAAATAATTTGTACTGTGGAGTAATAAATTGTCAAGAATAGGAAAACAACCTGTAATAATTCCAGATGGTGTCGAAGTAGACATCAAGGGTAATCTTATTTCATTTAAAGGGTTAAGAGGAAATATTTCAATGGAAGTTCACCAAGATGTAACAGTGAACAAAAAGGAAAACTTAATTACTTTAGAAATTAATGATCATAATGGTGCAATGGCAGGTACAATGAGGTCTTTAATTTATAATAATGTTATGGGTGTAAGCGAAGGATTTCAAAAAGTATTAAATCTTGTTGGAGTTGGCTATAAAGCTGAAGTTAAAGATAAGGTATTGCATCTAAGTTTAGGTTTTTCGCACCCAGTAATATACAAGTATAGTGATCAAATAGAAATTACAACATTATCTCCAACCGAAATTGTTATTAAAGGCATTTGTAAGCAAAAAGTAGGTCAGGTTGCAGCTGATATAAGATCAAAAAGGCCGCCAGAACCATATAAAGGGAAGGGGGTAAAATATAGCGATGAGATTATTTTAAGAAAAGAGGCTAAGAAAAAATAATAATGAAAAACAGAACATCAAGACTTAAATCTTCAAAAAAAATTAGAAGTAAAATCATTTTAAGTGATAAACATAGATTGACTGTTTACAAAACTGCTATGCATACATATGCTCAAATTTTTTCGCCAAACGGAGAAGTAATTGTCTCTGCAAGTACTTTAGAGAAAAAAATTTTTAATAATAAAATACACAAAGGAAATATCGAGACAGCAAAAATTATTGGAAAATTAATAGCTGAAAGAGCAAAGGAAAAAAATATTATAGAGATTGCATTTGATAGAAGTGGATTTATTTACCATGGAAGAGTCAAAGCTTTAGCAGAATCAGCAAGAGAAAATGGATTAAAATTTTAATTAGAGAAAAATTATGTCAACTAATATTGAAAAATACCGAGGCAGTGAAGAACTTTTAGAAAAATTAGTAAAAGTTAATAGAGTAGCTAAAGTTGTGAAGGGTGGAAGACAATTTGGCTTTACTGCTCTCACAGTAGTAGGTGACGGTAATGGTAGAGTAGGATTTGGTTATGGAAAGGCTAAAGAAGTACCAATAGCTATTCAAAAAGCTATGGAAAAAGCTAGAAGAGATTTAAAAAAAGTTTCAATTATAAATGGTACTTTACATTATCCGCTAATCGGAAAACATGGAGCAGCAAAAGTATATATGCAACCAGCTTCAGAAGGTACTGGTATTATAGCTGGGGGAGCCATGAGAGCAATTTTTGAGGTGTTAGGAGTTCACAATATTTTAGCAAAATGTATTGGAACAACTAATCCTGTTAATGTTGTTAGAGCAACCATTAATGGTTTAAGGTCAGTCCAGTCGCCACAACATATTTCAAATAAAAGAGGAAAAAAAATTGAGCATATGCAAGGTGAAAAAAATGGCAAAAATTAAACTAACTTTAGTGAAGAGTTTGATTGGAAGATTAAAAGCACATATTGCATGTGCAAAAGGCTTAGGAATTAAAAAAATTCATAAAACAATTGAGGTAGATGATACTCCTGAGAATTTAGGAATGATTAATAGAATTAATTACTTATTAAAAACTGAGAAAAAATAATGGAACTAAATACAATAGCGCCTAATGTAAAAAAGAAAAATGCCAAGAGAGTAGGAAGAGGCACTGGGTCAGGCACTGGAAAAACAGCTGGTAGAGGTCATAAAGGTCAAAAAGCTAGAGCTGGTGGTTTTCATAAAGTTGGCTTCGAAGGAGGACAAATGCCATTGCAAAGAAGACTACCTAAGTTTGGTTTTACCAAAAAAAATATTGATGTTGCAAGGTTAAGACTTAGTGAGCTTGAATTTGAAGGGAATGAAAATATAACCATTGAGATACTAAAAGAAAAAAATATAATTTCTAGTAGAATAAAACAAGTAAAGGTATTTCTCTCAGGAAAATTAAAGTCGAAGATTAATATCAACGGCATTAATGTTACAAAAGGTGTAAAAGAATTTATAGAAAAGCTAGGCGGACAAATTACAAGTTAATACTATGGAAGAACTTAAAAAAAGATTAATTTTTGTTTTTTTTGCAATTCTTGTTTATAGAATTGGAACATATATACCTGTGCCGGGAATAAATCCTGCTGCTCTTGCGCAGTTTTTTGAAGATCAAAGCGGAACAATAATAGATATGTTTAATATGTTTTCCGGAGGAGCTCTTGAGAGATTTAGTATACTAGCACTTGGTATTATGCCCTATATATCTGCATCAATTATTTTTCAATTAATGTCTTCTACAATGCCATCCTTAAAAGAAATTAAAAAAGAAGGCGAGACTGGAAGAAAAAAAATTATTCAGTACACAAGATACGGTACTTTAGTATT
>CAXNNI010000078.1:0-4580 GCA_964203715.1 Gammaproteobacteria bacterium | reverse complement strand
TTATATTTTTTTATTTTTATTATCTTTAATAGTAATTTCGGTAATATTTATGATTAGAAAAAAAGATAAAGAAAAAATTTATGAGTAAATATATTATAAAAAGATTTATATATGTAATTCCAATTTTAATTGGTGTAAATTTATTAACTTTTACTTTATTTTTTGTTGTAAATTCTCCTGATGATATTGCCAGATTACATTTAGGAAATAAAAGAGTGACACAAGAACAAATTTATTCTTGGAATGAAGAAAAAGGTTATAATAAACCGCTTTTATATAATAATTCAAAAAATGGAATAAAATCATTAACAGATACTATTTTTTATGAAAAATCTTTTAAACTTTTTCTTTTTGATTTTGGATTATCTGACAGCGGAAGAGATATTAAATATGATATTAAACAAAGGGTATGGCCAAGTTTAGCTATAGCCTTACCGTCTTTAATTGTTGGTATACTTATCAATATTACTTTTGCATTATTTTTTGTTTTTTTTAGAACTACTTATATAGATTATTTTGGTGTAATTTTATGCGTAATGCTAATGTCCATTTCTAGTCTTTTTTATATAATTGGAGGGCAGTATTTAATAAGCAAGCTTTTGCATCTTGTTCCAATATCTGGCTATGCTCAAGGTTTAGATGCAATAAAATTTTTAGTGTTACCAGTTATAATAAGTATTACCTATGGTATAGGATCTGGAACAAGGTGGTATCGTACATTATTTTTAGAAGAAATTGAAAAAGATTATGTAAAAACAGCTCGTTCAAAAGGTCTTTCAGAAATTTCAGTACTTTTTAGTCATGTTTTTAAAAATGCGTTAATACCTATTTTAACTGGAGTAGTTGTAATACTGCCTTTACTTTTTCTTGGAAGTCTTATTGTAGAATCTTTTTTTGGAATACCTGGTCTTGGCAGTTACACAATAGACGCAATACAAAGTCAAGATTTTGCAATCGTCAGGGCAATGGTTTTTCTTGGTACAATTTTATATGTAATAGGCTTAGTATTAACTGATATTTCATATGCACTAGTAGATCCAAGAGTAAGGTTTAAATAATGTTTGTCTTTTTAATAACAGACCTATTTTTTTATCTCATAATAATATCTTTGATATTATATGTTTTTCATGTAATAAAAACTCAAGATTTATTAGAGAATTGGATGTATGTTTTTAAAAATAAAATAGGAATATTATCAGTAGTAGTTTTATTTTTTTTTATATTGATAACTTTTATAGATTCTATTCATATAAAGGAAAAGATATATGATCAAGAAAAAAAAGAATATATATATAGCAATGAAGTAAAAAGTTTATTAGATATTATATTATTGCCAATGCATCAATATTCTGAAAAAAGTTATTCTGCACCATTCTCATCGTATTTGTATAATAAAGAAACAATAAAATTAGAAAAAAATACTAATAAAAGAGTTTACCCAAAATTAAAATACAAAGGCAATCATAATAAATATTCAGAGAATAATTTTCATAATATCACAGTAATACTTGCTCTATCTTTATTAAAATCATTTTTTATATGTTTATTAATTTATGTAATTGTCTTTTATAAGACATTATTTAAAAGTAGTTTTAAAAATTTTTTCTTTATTAAAAATAATAAAGTTTTTTATTATTCATTTTTCTTCATAATTTTTACTATGATTTCTTTATATGATCTTAGTCTTCAATACTATGTTTTTGGTACAGATAAGGTTGGAGTTGATGTTTTATATAAAAGTATTAAAAGTATAAGAACAGGAATTTTAATTGGAACTTTAACTACTATTGTGATGCTGCCATTTGCTATATTTCTCGGAATTCTTTCGGGTTACATTGGAGGTGTCGCAGATGACATTATTCAGTATATATATACAACTCTAAATTCTATACCTAGTGTGCTTTTAATAGCATCTGCTATCCTAATTTTGCAAGTATATATGACCAATAATCCCTCTTCGTTTGAAAATTTATATGAAAGAGCAGACTTAAGACTTTTCTTTTTATGTATGATACTTGGTTTAACTAGCTGGACTAGCTTATGCAGAATATTGAGAGGAGAGTCTATTAAGTTAAGAGAGATTGAATACGTTCAGGTAGCAAAAACTTTTGGGTTAAGTAAGTTTTCAATTATTATAAGACATATCATGCCTAATATAATGCATATTGTAATAATTTCTGTAGTATTAGACTTTAGTGCACTAGTTCTTGCAGAAGCTGTTTTATCCTATGTAAATATAGGTGTAGATCCAACAACATACAGCTGGGGTAACATGATAAATTCAGCAAGATTAGAAATGTCGAGAGAGCCTATAGTTTGGTGGTCCTTATTAGCCGCATTTATATTTATGTTTGTATTAGTTTTATTTGCAAATCTATTTTCTGATGTTGTTAGAGACGCATTTGACCCAAGATTAAATAATAATCATGAATAATATATTGGAAATTAAAGATTTATGTATTTCTATAAATTCTAATATAGAAGAAAATGTTCTAAAAAATATTAATTTTAATATTAAAGAATCACAAATTGTATCTCTTATTGGAGAATCAGGTAGCGGAAAATCACTTACGGCTTTATCTATTATTAGATTATTAGACAAATCATGTCAGATTAAGAAAGGAGAAATAATATTTTTAAATAAAAATATTTTATCATTAGAAGAAAAAGAAATAAGATTTATTAGAAAAAAATATATATCAATGATTTTTCAAGAACCAATGAGATCTTTAAATCCAGTAATGTCAATATATAATCAAATAAAAGAATCATACTATAAATCCAAAAATATTAATTTAAGAGCAATAATTTTAAAAAATTTATTATCCGTTGGTATAAGTGAACCTGAGAGAATTATAAATTTATATCCACATCAATTATCTGGAGGAATGAAGCAAAGGGTTATGATTGCTATGGCTATAGCTTGTAAACCAAAATTATTAATAGCAGATGAACCTACAACATCTCTTGATGTAACCACCCAAAAGCAAGTATTAGACTTACTTTTAGATTTAAAAAATAGATTAAATATGTCAATACTTTTTATTACTCATGACCTTGCTGTAGCATCTCAAATATCTGATAGAATTATTGTTATGAAAAATGGGGAAGTTCTTGAAAATAATAATTCTTTAGAATTTTTTAGATTACCAAAAAATATTTATAGTCAAAAATTACTTGATTCATCTTCATATAAAAAAAAGATAGTTAAAAACATAAAAACTAAAAACTCAAATGTCCTTAATGTTGAAAATCTTAAAGTTTTTTATGAAGAAAAAAAAAATTTTTTTATTGGAAAAAAAGTCATTATTAAGGCTGTTGATGATATAAGTTTTTTAATTAAATCTGGAATGACTCATGCGATTGTAGGTGAATCAGGCTCTGGTAAGACTACAGTTGCTAAAGCTATTATGGGCTTAACTGATATTACATTTGGTAATATAAAAATTTTGAATAATAACATATTAGAACTTAAGGGTCTTAATAAAAGAATTTTTAGGAAGCATTATCAAATGATATTTCAAGATCCTTTTTCATCTTTAAATCCGAGAATGCGTATTGGTTCTATAATTAAAGAAGGTTTATGTTTTTTGCATCCTGAAATGAATAATTATGATATTAATTTAACTTTAAAAGATATTTTAACAAAAGTAGGCTTAAATGAAAATTCATTGTATAAATATCCTCATCAATTTTCAGGAGGACAAAGACAAAGAATTGCGATAGCTAGAGTTTTGGTATTAAAACCTAAATTATTAATTTGCGATGAGCCAACAAGCTCTTTAGATGTTACCGTGCAAAAGCAAATCATAGATCTTTTATTAGATATTCAGAATAAGACAAATATTTCGTATTTATTTATTTCTCATGATATTAACTTAGTATCAAGTATTTCAGATACTATTTCTGTAATGCACCAAGGTAAGATAGTGGAGAGCGGAGATACTTCTGATATTATTTTAAATAGTAAAAATGAATATACGAAAAAATTATTAGATTCCGTTCCTCAAATTAAAAAATAAAATGTAATGAATTTCAAATACATAGAAATAAAAAATTGGTACAAAACAGAAGCTGGAAAAATAAATGCAGAAACTATCATTAATACAATCAGTAGAAACTTTAATCCTCATTACGGTAAATATATTATATATATAGGTCTAAAATCAATAATAGAAAGTATAAAAGTAAACTATAATAATCCTAATTCTTTTTATATTTCTTTGTATGGTAATAGCGACTTTTATGCAAATATAAAAAATCTACCATTAGAGGAATTATCAATTGATTATGTAGTATTAATTCATTCATTAGATTTTGAAGAAGATCCGTATAATGCCTTTAAAGAAGTAAATAGAGTGTTGAAAGAAGATGGTGAAATAATAGTTTGTGGGTTTAATAAAAGTAGTGCCCTTGGTATATATAATTATCTTCCTATAAAAACAATATTTAAAAAAAAAAATTTTTTAAGTATTAGATTATTATTAAGTTGGATTTCATTATTTTCACTAAAAATTAAAAAAATTTATAAAGTAAATAAAATTCCTCCAATAAGTAATAGCAATTTAATTAAATATCTT
>CAXNNI010000077.1:0-4595 GCA_964203715.1 Gammaproteobacteria bacterium | reverse complement strand
TTATTTTTTTTTTAGCAATACTAAGGCCCAATCTGGAAAAAAAAGCTCCATTTTCAATATAATGAAGAATGAAAATATCATTTTTAATTTTCTTGCCATCTTGAAAGCACTTTTTAAAGTCGTGCGATTTATTTAAGCGCATTACTTTAGTGTTAAAGCAACTTTGCTTAACATTATTAAGCAGAAAGACGTTTTCTTCCTTTAGCTCTTCTTGCATTAATAACTGCTCTTCCTCCGACAGTACTCATTCTTGCCCTGAAGCCGTGAGTTCTTGCTCTTTTAATTTTACTTGGTTGATATGTTCTTTTCATTAAAAAAATTCCTTTAATATATTGCTCGCGACATTACTTCTATAAATACTCTTTGTCAACAACTACTTTATCACAACTTTTTGCATAACTTATCCACAATTTTTACACAGATTTGTAGATATATTTCTTCTGTGGATAAGTATAATATAAACAACAATTAAATATATCATAAAAAAGGAAAATACAATGCTGCAAAACTTCTGGGAAGAATGCCTTATTGACCTGCAGCGAAACTTTGATGAGCAGCAGTTTAATACTTGGGTTCGCCCTCTTCAAGTTATAACTGACAACAAAACTATTAAAATTAAAGCACCAAACCAATATGCTGTAGATTGGGCAAATGAAAACCTTAAAGAATATTTTAAGAAGAGACTTGAAAACTCTGAATACACTTTTAATATAGAAATCGGTGGTATTTCGCAGATATTAAAAGAAAATAAGTATAATATCGAAGAAGAAAAAAAAAATGTTTTTGGCTCTTATGCAAAATTTTCTTCTGACTTTACTTTTAATAACTTTGTAACAGGAAAATCTAATGAATTGGCTAGGGCTGCAGCAATACAAGTGTCGAGTAATCCAGGAACAACTTATAATCCCTTTTTTATTTATGGTGGTGTTGGTTTAGGTAAAACTCACTTAATGAATGCTATTGGCAATAACATATTGGAACAAAATAAAAACGCTAAAATTTTATATCTTCATTCTGAAAAATTTGTTGTAGATATGGTGCGCGCCCTTCAACATAATAAAATCGATAATTTTAAAGAGTACTATAGGTCAGCAGACGCTCTTTTAATTGATGATATTCAGTTTTTTGCTGGAAAAGAAAGATCTCAAGAAGAGTTTTTTCATACCTTTAATGCGCTTTTGGAAGGTAAATGTCAAATTGTGTTAACCTGTGACAGGTACCCAAAAGAAGTTAATGGTTTAGATGAAAGGCTAAAATCAAGGTTTGGGTCGGGACTGACACAATCAATTGAGCCGCCAGAACTTGAAACCCGAGTGGCCATTCTACAAAAAAAAGCAGCTGCCATGAACATTTCACTTGATGTGGAGGTTGCCTTCTTTATAGCAAAATGTATTCAGTCAAACGTAAGAGAGCTTGAAGGGGCGTTAAGAAGAGTAATGGCAAACGCTCAATTTACTGGCAGAGAAATAACATTAGGCTTTGTAAAAGAAGCCCTGCACGATCTTATATCTCTTCAAAATAAACTAGTAACTATAGAGAATATTCAAAAAACTGTGGCAGAATATTATAAAATAAGAATTTCAGAGCTTCTGTCAGCAAAAAGAAATAGGTCTTTAGCCCGACCAAGGCAACTTGCTATGGCTCTTGCTAAAGAACTAACAAACCATAGTCTTCCTGAGATAGGCGATGCTTTTGGAGGACGTGACCATACAACAGTTCTTCATGCTTGCAGAAAAGTTGTGGAATTATCTTCTGGTGATGCTAGAGTAAATGAGGATTTAATAATATTAAGGAGGTCTTTAAGCACCTAAAATTCTATGTTTAAAACTTGTGTATATTTTTCATTAAAAATGTATATTTTACAAAAAAAAGAAAAACGTCACAGAATAAAAAAAGATATAAACAAATTAACAATTACGTAAGTAGTTGTTTTTAATAAAAAATAGTAAGATATAAACTAAAAAATGGCTTAATAATAATAAATATATAATATATATGAAATTAATAATAACTAAAGAAAATTTAATAAAAGCACTACAAAAAATAATTGGGGTGGTTGAAAAAAAACAAGCCATGCCTATCCTTAGTCATGTTCTTTTTATAAAAAACCCAAGTGGCTTTGAAGTTGTTGCGTCAGACCTTGAAGTGCAACTTTCTTCTAGTATAAAAATAGACGAAGAACAAGACTTTAATGAAAACATAGTTATTCCAGGAAGAAAACTATTTGATATCGCGAAAGGATTGCCCGAGGGTTCTTTATTAGAAATAGAACGTAAAGAAGCAGGAAAAATACAAATTAAATCAGCAAAAAGTAAATTCTTACTAGTAACATTAGACGCTAAAGGCTTTCCTTTAATGGATGTCGATAGTGAAAGTAATGTTAACTTTTTAATCAATACAAGTGTTTTAAAGGATATTATAAATAAAACTGCATTTGCAATGGCGCAACAAGATATAAGGTATTATTTAAATGGGCTTTTTATAAGCATAAACAAAAAAGAAATGCTTGGTGTTGCAACGGATGGCCACAGACTTGCAAAAACTAAAGGGGATATAAAAGGAGACAGTGAAAAGTTAATAAATGCAATTATACCAAGAAAAGGCGTTAATGAGATTGACAAACAGTTGCAAGATGAGGACGATGAGACTGATATAAGGATATCAAAAAATCATATTTTAGTAATCAGCAAAGATTCGCGAGCAATCTCAAAATTAGTAGATGGGACTTTCCCAGATTTTGAAAAAGTAATCTCGGTTTCTACTGACAAAAAAGCTGTTGTAGATGTAAAAGTCTTTAAAGAAGCCTTATCAAGAGTCTCTATATTGTCAAATGATAGGTTTAGGGGGATTAAGTTAAATTTTGAAGAAAATGAAATCAAAATTAGCGCAAATAATCCAGAAAAAGAAGAAGCTTCAGATGATATAAAAGCTGAATACTTAGGAGGATCTTTGGAGGTTGGTTTTAATGTTAATTACTTGGTAGATATTCTAAATGTTATTAAAACAAAAAACGTTGAAATATTATTAAAAGACGCTAACAGTAGTGCGATTTTAAAGCCAGAAAATGACAACGTGTCTTGCTACGTGGTCATGCCCTTGAGATTATAAAAGATGTTTATAGGTAGCCTTTCTTTAAGAAATTTAAGAAATATACGCGAAGCAAATTTAAATTTACATAAAAAATCAAATATTATTATCGGTGAAAACGCCGCAGGAAAAACAACAGTTCTAGAGTCTTTAGATATTTTATCTAGAGGAAAGAGCTTTAGAACAAACAAGACTGAAAATCTTATTTATCATGGTGAAAATGAGCTCTATGTCGGGGCAACAGTTGGGGAAAATAAAACAAAGCTAGAAATTAAAAAAAGTAAGGATAAAACCAAAATTTTAATAAATGGGCAAGAAGAAAAGAAACAGTCCCGACTTGCTGAAGAACTTGCCATCCAAGTAATACACCCTGGAAGCCATAACCTTATAGAAGGAGGCCCCTCTGAAAGAAGATCTTTTTTGGACTGGGGTTTGTTTCACGTGGAACAAAACTTTAAATACGAGTGGGCCGAATATCAAAAAATATTAAAGCAAAGAAACGAGGCTTTAAAAAGTGGCGAAAAAAATGAACAAATATGGATGGAAAAATTAGCGAATCTTGGAGAGCACATCTCTTTTTTGAGGCAAAAATATTTAGACAGGCTCGAAAGTATATTGCAAGAAATGAAAACTTACTTAATGCCAGAAGTAGATTTAAAGTTCTTCTATGATTGTGGGTGGAATCCAAAAAAAAGCCTTTTAGAAGCTCTTAATGAAAAAAAACAGGTAGATTTAGAGCGAGGATATACTAGTTGTGGGCCTCAAAATGCAGATATTAAAATATATTTAAATAAAAAGGAGGTTCATAGAATTTGCTCAAGAGGACAGCAAAAAATAATAGCTAATATTATGTTATTATCGCAGACAAGAGATTTTTATGAAAAAAAGAGCTATGCTAGCATAATTCTTGTAGATGACCTCTCGGCTGAGTTAACATTAGAATTACAAGAGAAGATTTTAGAAAGACTGTTTGATACAGAATCTCAAATAATTTTAACCGCTCTTAACGATTCAGTTTTAGGGGATATATTGTGTGAAATGGGAGCAGGCGTATTTCACGTGGAACATGGAGAAATAATACAATGACAAAATATGATTCATCAAATATAAAGGTTTTAAAAGGCTTAGAAGCAGTTAGAAAAAGGCCAGGAATGTATATTGGCGACACAGATGATGGAACAGGTTTGCATCATATGGTTTTTGAAGTCGTTGATAATTCAATAGATGAAGCGTTAGCAGGGCATTGTGACGAAATAATTGTAGAAATAAATATAGATAATTCTATTTCTGTTACTGATAATGGCCGAGGCATTCCTGTTGATATGCACGCAGAAGAGAAAAAACCAGCAGCAGAAGTAATAATGACAATTTTACATGCTGGCGGAAAGTTTGATGATAATTCTTATAAAGTATCTGGTGGATTACATGGTGTTGGGGTCTCTGTAGTTAATGCGCTTGCTGAAAAATTAGATTTAGAAATTTCGAGAGATGGCCATATTTATACTCAG
>CAXNNI010000076.1:0-4709 GCA_964203715.1 Gammaproteobacteria bacterium | reverse complement strand
ATTACGCAAGCTTAAATATATCTTGAAGCTTATACACATTAATACTACTCGAATATGCAATTGCGTCTATTAAGGCATTAGAACCAGCTATTGTAGTTACACAACATATTTTGTAATTTAATGCTTCTCTTCTTATTAAAAAAGAATCTTTAATGGCCTGGTATGATTTTGTTGTATTTATAATTAAATTAATTTCATCATTTTTAATCATATCTACAATATGTATTTCTCCTTCTCTTACTTTATTTACTCTTTTACATTGTATTTTATTTTTACTTAAAAAATTTTGTGTTCCCTCTGTAGCTATTAATTTAAACCCTAATCTCAAGAGTTTTCTAGCTAACTCTGAAATATATTTTTTATCTTCATCCTTTACACTTATAAAGGCTGTGCCATTTTCAGGAATTTTTATATTTGTTGCTATTTGTGACTTTAAAAAAGCTTCTCCAAAACTTTTTCCAATACCCATAACTTCTCCAGTAGACTTCATCTCAGGACCTAGTATCGAGTCTGCGCATGAAAACTTTAAAAATGGGAATACTACTTCTTTTACATGAAAATATTTATGTTTTATATTTTTTGGTAAATTTTGTTTTTTAATACTCTCACCTAGCATACATTTTACTGCAATTTTTGCTACTGATAATCCTATAGATTTTGAAACGAATGGAATTGTTCTTGATGCTCTGGGATTTACTTCAATTACATATAATTTTTTATTTTTAATAGCAAATTGAACATTCATTAAACCTACTATATTTAGTTTGTTAGCCATTTTTATAGTATTTTTTTTAATTTTTTCTATATCTGATTTAGAAATAGAGTAAGTAGGAATAGAACATGCCGAATCGCCAGAATGAACGCCCGCTTCTTCTATATGCTGCATAATTCCTGCTATAAATACCTCACCATTTAAATCTCTTACCGCATCAACATCAATTTCCACTGCTTCATTTAAAAATTTATCAATTAATACAGGTGCATTATTTGAAACTTTTACTGCTTCATTAATATATTTACTGAGTTCTTCAGAATTATATATTACCTGCATAGCTCTTCCGCCTAAAACGTATGATGGCCTCACGATTACAGGATAACCAATTTTGTCAGCTTCACTAAGTGCTTGAATTTTATTTCTTGCTACACTGTTTTCCGGTTGAAGAACATCAATATCTTTTAAAATATTTTTAAATTTTTCTCTATCCTCAGCAACATCTATTGATTCAGGCGATGTTCCTATTATATTAACTCCGTACTTTGAAAGATCATTTACTAACTTTAATGGCGTCTGACCTCCATATTGAACAATTACTCCGTAAGGTTTTTCTATATCAACTATATTTAGGACGCTCTCAAGCGTTATTGGCTCAAAATACAATCTATTAGATGTGTCATAATCAGTTGATACAGTTTCCGGATTACAGTTTATCATAATAGTTTCATAACCTAACTCCTGTGCAGCTTTAGAAGCATGTACGCAACAATAATCAAATTCAATACCTTGGCCTATTCTATTTGGACCACTTCCAAGAATAATAATCTTCTTGTTTTTTGTAGGCAAGGATTCACAAAATTTTTCATAAGTTGAATATAAATATGAAGTTGATGTTGGAAATTCAGCAGCACATGTATCAACTCTTTTATATGTCGGTATTATTTTACTTTTTTTTCTTTTTTTTCTTATATCATGTTGAGTACTTCCAATTAATTGAGCAATCTTTAAATCAGAAAATCCTTTTTTTTTATATTGCAAAAGATCTTCATCTGAAATATCTTTTATTTCTTTTAAAGAAATTTCTTTTTCTATAATTATTAAATTATAGATTTGCTCTAAAAACCATGGATCAATTTTAGATAGATTATATAACTGATAAACTGAATATTTTCTTCTAAAAGATTCTGCAATATACAAAATTCTATTTGGGCCAGGCTCTTTTAATTCGCATTCAAACTTATACTTATCTAAGTTTTCAAATTCTTTCAGGATGTCTAAACCGCTAAAATCTAATTCAAGACTACATAATGCTTTTTGAAATGATTCTTGAAAATTTCTACCTATAGCCATGACTTCGCCCACAGATTTCATTTGTGAAGTTAATCTATCATTAGAATTTGGAAATTTTTCAAAAGCAAAACGTGGTATTTTTGTAACTACATAATCTATTGTTGGTTCAAATGAAGCAGGTGTCACTCCTGCTGTAATTTCATTTCTTAATTCATCTAATGAATAGCCTATTGCTAACTTCGCAGCTATTTTAGCTATGGGAAAACCTGTAGCTTTAGATGCTAATGCAGATGATCTAGAAACTCTTGGATTCATTTCTATAACTACTAATTTTCCATTTTCTGGATTGACTGCAAACTGAACATTTGACCCTCCTGTATCAACTCCTATTTTCCTAAGTATAGCTATAGATGCATTCCTCATTTTTTGATACTCTTTATCAGTAAGAGTTTGCGCTGGAGCTACTGTTATTGAGTCTCCAGTATGCACCCCCATTGGATCAAGATTTTCTATTGAGCAAACTATAATGCAATTATCATTTGAATCCCTAACGACCTCCATCTCATACTCTTTCCAACCTAGCAAAGATTCTTCTATAAGAATTTCTGATGTTGGTGATGTATTGATACCTTTTTCCGCAATTTCAATAAACTCTTGAATATTATGCGCTATCCCTCCACCGCTTCCTCCTAAAGTAAAAGATGGTCTAATAATTACAGGAAATCCAATTTTTTTTTGTTTTTTAAGAGCACTTTGAATATCTCTAGCAATAAATGATTTTGCGGTTTCAATTTTAATTTGTTTCATTGCTTTTTTAAATAAAGATCTATCTTCTGCTAATTCAATTGCTTTTCTTGATGCTCCTATCATCTCAATTTTATATTTTTTTAAAATACCTAATTTATCTAAATCTAAAGCACAGTTTAATGCTGTTTGACCACCCATTGTAGGTAAAATTGCATCTGGTTTTTCAAGTTTAATAATTTTCTCAACAATTACCGGATTTATTGGCTCTATGTAAGTAGCATCAGCAATATCAGGGTCTGTCATAATAGTCGCAACGTTAGAATTCACTAAAACTATAGAGTAACCTTCTTCTTTTAAAGCTTTACATGCTTGAACACCTGAATAATCAAATTCACAAGCCTGTCCAATAATTATTGGACCTGCGCCTAAAATTAAAATTTTTTTAATATCATTTCTTTTTGGCATTTATATTTCTCTTCATTAAATTAATAAAATCATTAAACATATAATGAATATCTTGCGGTCCCGGACATGCCTCTGGATGTCCTTGAAAACTAAATATTGGTTTATTCTTATGCTTAATACCTTGAATTGTATTATCAAACAAAGATCTATGAGTTACTTTAAAATTTTTTGATAATGAATTTTCATTAATTACAAATCCATGATTCTGACTTGTAATTATAACCCTGCCAGTTCTTAAATCAATTACAGGGTGATTTGCCCCATGATGCCCATATTTCATTTTTTCAGTTTTTGAGCCACCAGCTAACCCTATCAACTGATGCCCTAAACAAATTCCAAATATAGGAATATTAAAATCAAAAAGTTTTTTAATTGTACTAATAGCAAAATCGCATGACTCAGGATCTCCAGGACCATTAGATAAAAAAATACCATTTGGTTCTAAAGATAAAACTTTATCTGCTGATGTTTTTGCAGGTACAACTACAACATCGCAATCTAAAGATGTAAGTATTCTTAAAATATTTTTTTTTACACCAAAATCATAAGCAATAACTTTTAATTTTTTAATTTTTTTAACACTAGATCTTTCATACTGATAAACATTTTCCTTGAATATATAATTCTCTTGAACAGAAACTTTTGATGCTAGTTCTTGACCAGAAACTCCTAAATATTTTTTTAAACTAATTTTTACTTTATTAATTTCTTTTTCGTTATGAATAATACATGCATTCATAGATCCTTTATCCCTAATTAATGTAGCTATATATCTTGTGTCTAACTCAGCAATACAAACTATCATATTTTTTTTTAAATAATCAGAAAAACTTTGCTCTGAACGCCAACTAGAAGAAGAAGATGGTATTTCTCGAATAACTAATCCACTAACATAGCATTTATTTGATTCTTGGTCGTAATTATTCGTTCCCACATTTCCAATATGAGGATAAGTAAAAGTAATTATTTGATTTTTATATGAAGGGTCAGAAACAATTTCTTGATATCCAGTCATTGCAGTATTAAAAACTATTTCTCCATAAGTGTCTGCAATATAACCAACTGACTTTCCATAAAAAACAGTATTATTTTCTAAAATTAAAATTGCTTTTTGCAAAAGTTTATCCTTATTATTTTTTATTTTACAATCTTATAAAGAAAGTACATCGTTCATACCATACAATCCTTTATCTTTATCTATAATCCATTTCAACGACAATATAGCGCCCTCGGCAAAAATTTTTCTATCAAAACTCTTGTGAGTTACTTCAATAGATTCATTTTCTAAAGTAAATTTAACCATATGATCTCCAACAACATTGCCAACTCGCAAACAATGATGTTTTATATCTTTTGATGAATTTAATTTTTTTTTAATTGCACTTTCCAAAGATAAAGATGTGCCTGAAGGCATATCAACTTTGTGTTTATGATGATATTCAATTATATCAATATCTGAATTATCACCAATAATAGATGAAATTTTTTCAAC
>CAXNNI010000075.1:0-4762 GCA_964203715.1 Gammaproteobacteria bacterium | reverse complement strand
AACCTATTTTCTAAAATAGCGAGCGAGGGTGGCAATATAAAGATATTTCTTGATAAAGGAAATTTTTTTTTAATTATTTTTGCTCCCTGATAATCAATTTCAAGTATTACAACAGAATTTGTCTCTAGTAATTTCATTACAGAGTCAACCGATGTTCCGTAGAAATTATCATGAACAAGTGCGTGCTCTAAATATTGACTATTTTTAATTTTTGACAAAAAATTATTTTTTTCAATAAAAATGTAATCTACTCCATTTACTTCTCCTTTTCTAGGATTTCTAGTTGTTTCAGAAACACAAACAACTATATTTGTATGAGCACATATACTTTTAATCAAACTAGTTTTTCCTGCGCCAGAAGGAGCAGAAATAATACATAATTTTTTAAATATATCCTTATTAGAATTAATCATTTTTTAATAATTTTATAATTACAGTTTAATATTCCTATATTATGCATTTTTAATTTATACCATATAAAATACTTTTGTAATCGCTAAGTATCTAAAAACATTTAAACTTATCCATAAAAATACTACTTGAATGTAAGTGGTATTTCTTTTATTTTTATATTTATAATTTATTTTAAAAAAAACCCGCTGTTATTTCTAACAACGGGTTAATATTATCATTATTAGGAGTTAATGATTTTAAAAAGTGTATTGAGCTCTGAGTTGAAAGCTATCCATGTCTTTTGTTGTTCCTGCAGGATTTACTTCATTATCCATACTTACTATTGAGTAATTAGCCATGAATTTTACTGTTTCTGTAGCGTACCAGTTTAAACCAAAAACTGTTCTATCAATATCAACTTTGGAATCTGCAACTGTACCTTCATCTGCATCGTCAAGAGATAAATCCTCGTAACGTAAAATTACTTCCCATGCACCCATTGGTCCTGCAGGTTTAATTTTATCAAAAGAGCCAGTTTGCCATTTATATCCTCTTGTTTCCCCAGTTAGCGTGTATGCAACTTGAGCATAATAACCATCCCACTCATAACCTTTTGATCCATCAACTAAATCAGTTTCATTATCAATGTATTCTGCTTGAATGGATAATGGTCCAGATACATACGCTGCTTCTAGGCCCCATTGTGTAACATCTCCTGCGTTTGCATCAAGTAAAGTTGTACTGCCACCACCTTTGACACCTATTTGTGAAGCAAAATTTGCAGCCTGTCCTTTCATATCAACTGCACCATAAGAAACACCAATATGATAAAAACTGCTATCATCGATCTTTGGAGAAACACTTAATCTTGCAGTAGTGAACCAAATCATACTATTATCATCATTTGAATCATTTATATATGCATCATATACTGAAATAGCGCCTGATGATTGAGTTTCTTTATCATAAAAACCTAATTTAACACCAGCCCCATCACCTGGTTTACCTATTAAGTAATTAACATTCTCACTCATTAAATTAAGAATACTTCTTTCAACTGTTGAAATCCAATTAGAAGAGGTTCTTTGCTCCATCCACATATCTGCTTTTGTTTTGCCAACAGTAACAAAAACACCATCTAGGGTGTCGTACTTTATAAAACCTTCGTCTAAATTTGCCTTATCGGTCTCACTTGCAACATCATAAGTCACATCATATGACCAATATTTGTTGACTGCACCTGACAAACCAAATCTTGTGCGTCTCCATTCTAAATCGCCAAACGATTTGTTCGCTGATTGGTGAGCACTATTCATACCTTGATAGTCCAACTGTAAACGACCACCTATTTTAAATTTAGCATCACCTGACTCTACGCTAATACCACCACCAGTTGTGTCAATTGAAAGTCCTTTTTTAGATTTAGTAACTACAGCATCGGATTTTGGTTTCGATAACTGCTTTTGGGTTTGCTCTAAAGCTTCTATTTTCATTAACGCATCCTGCAGTTTCTCTTGCATAGATGCTACTTCTTCATCTGTGACAGAGTAAACTGGTTGCGCTAAAATTGATAACATCCAAATCAGAGTTAAAATAAATTTTTTTTTCATAATACTTCCTGTAGATTTAGTTAATATATATATGTAATGATAACCATATAGAAATAATACTCATATGATAGTCATTATTATTATTATTATGATAATAATCATTCACATTTGCAACATAATTATTTAGTATACTTACACTAATGCCAACACCAGTTGTGTCAATTGAAAGTCCGTCTTTAGATTTAGTAACTACAGCAGATCGCCTTGTCTTCATTTCTAAAGTTTCTATTTTCATAACGCAAACCGAAGTTGCTCATACATAATTACAATTTCTCCTGTGAAATGATGTAATCTAACAATGGCTAGATACGAGCGAAGTTTAATGTTTAAGTGTTACATTAAAAAGAAGTTTTCTTTATAGTTTTTTGAACTTTATATTAAAGTTTTATTAAAATTTTTTTTTAAATTAATTTTTAATTAAATTGTAATAATGCTGTGAGATATTTCTTTTCGCAAACACAAAGGAGATAAAAATGCTAAAAAAAATACTTGGAATCGTTATTATTTCAACAATAGCTATACCATCAAGCTATGCAAGAAATCAAATTGATATTGTAGGCTCTTCGACCGTTTATCCTTTTACAATTTTAGTTGCTGAAAAATTTGGAAAAACAGAGAAATTTAAAACACCTAAAGTTGAATCAACAGGTACAGGTGGTGGATTTAAATTATTTTGTGCAGGTGTCGGCCTTAAGTATCCTGATTTTACTAATGCTTCAAGAGCAATTAAAGAGAGTGAAATCGAATTATGTAAAGAAAATGGAGTTGGCAACATAACAGAAGCTAAAATTGGATATGATGGATTAGTGATCGCAAATGCTAAATCTGCACCAGCTTTAGCATTATCAAAAAAAGATATTTACTTAGCACTAGCTAAAGAGATACCAAATCCTGATAAATCTCAAACTTTTGTTAAAAACCCATATCAAAAGTGGAATCAAATTAATCCTAAGTTCCCTAATGTGGCAATTGAAGTTCTTGGTCCGCCTCCAACATCAGGAACCAGAGACTCGTTCGTAGAACTAGTATTCGAACCAGCATGCACAGGATATAGCTGGATTAAAGATCTTGAGAAAAAAGACAATAAGTTATTTAAATCAAAATGCCATACAATTAGAGAAGACGGCTTATATATTGAAGCTGGAGAAAATGACAATTTAATGGTTCAAAAAATAGTTTCAAATAAAAATGCTTTTGCAATTTTTGGCTTTTCTTTTTTAGACAATAATGCTGATAAAATTCAAGGTGCATTAATTGATGGAGTTAAACCAGATATGGATACAATTGCATCAGGAGCATATACAATTTCAAGACCTCTATTCTTTTATATTAAGAATGCTCACGTAAAAGTAATTCCTGGCATGCAAAGTTTTATTAATGAGTATGTGAGTGATAAAGCTTCCGGCAAAGACGGTTACTTATCTGAAAGAGGATTAATTTCTTTAACTAAATCAGAGAGAGATGTTCTTATGCCTAAAATCAAAGGATTATCAAATATTGTTACTGATAAATCACCATCAGCAAAGAAATAAAAAATTATAATGTTATAAATTACTACAAACGGAGTGAAATTCACTCCGTTTTTTTTAAGATACGAGGTATTTATGAAAATTTTTGAAAAATACTTAACTGTTTGGGTTGGACTTTCAATTTTTTTTGGATTATTTTTAGGAAATAATTTTAACGAAATTTTTAAAAATATTGCAAGTTATAATTTTGCAAATATAAATTTAATTATAGCTTTTTTGATTTGGATAATGATATATCCAATGATGCTTAGTATTGATTTTAAATGTATAAAAAAAGTTTGGGATAATCCAAATGGCCTTTATTTAACTATATTTATAAATTGGATAGTCAAGCCATTTAGTATGGCTGGAATTGCTATTTTATTTTTTCATTATATTTTTAATGAATACATAACTATTGATGATGCAAATAGTTATATTGCAGGCATGATATTACTCGGTGTTGCTCCATGTACTGCTATGGTTTTTATATGGTCAAAGTTAGTTAATGGAGATGCAAATTATACTTTGCTTCAAGTTTCTGTTAATGACTTAATTCTAATTCTAGCTTTTCCAGTTATAACAAAACTTCTTTTAGGCATCACAGGTCTTATTATTCCTTGGGCTACGTTAATTGGTTCAGTAGTTCTATATATAGTTTTTCCTTTAGTAATTGCAATAATTACTAGGTACTTTTTTCTAGGTAATCAAGAAATAAAACTAGAAAAGTTAACTGAAAATTTAAAACCATATTCGATCTTAGGTTTATTATTAACAGTTGTCATTTTATTCGGTCTTCAGGCAGATAAAGTTAACGAAAAACCATTCATTATGCTTTTAATATCTATTCCATTAATAATACAAACTATTGGTATTTTTGCGATTACATATTTTCTAGCTTTTAAACTATCAATTCCTTATAATGTCGCAGCTCCTGCTGCTTTAATTGGAACTTCAAACTTCTTTGAATTGGCGGTCGCAGTAGCAATAAGTCTATTTGGATTAAATTCAGGCGCAGCGTTAGCAACTGTTGTAGGTGTATTAGTAGAAGTACCTCTTATGTTGATGCTTGTATACTATGCAAATAAAACTAAACATTATTTTAAGGAAAGTTAGATGGAATTAGTTAAAAAAACAAACAATTACAGTATCTATAAGAAAAAAACAGGTAGATATGCTATTAAAAATAAAGAAAAAAAATATATAGTAGACAAAGAAAAAATAGACATTTTGTTAAAAGAAAATCTCATA
>CAXNNI010000074.1:0-4800 GCA_964203715.1 Gammaproteobacteria bacterium | reverse complement strand
CAATACCTAATGCATTTTGAAGCCACTGTGCAACCCAAGCTCCACCTGTATGTATGCCTATTATTATTGGATTTATAATATTTTTTCTTAGTAAGTAATTCCTAAGAGAATTCTCAATTTTTAGAAGTATTTCCTGTGTCTGCTCTTTTGAGTATTTCATTTTCAAAATATGATTGTAATATTATTGTTGCAGCAATTCTATCTATTTCTTCTTTATTAATCTTTTTTTTTCTTCCAACTTGCATTTGACGATTTAAGTCAGCACTAGCATAATTTGATGAGAAATCTTCATTATAAAAAATAATTTCAATATTTAAGCTTTTTTTAAGTATATCTCCAAAGTTTTGAATTTTTTTATTAATTTCTTGATCATGAAAAATTTCAGGTATACCTAATATGATCTTATTTATCTCCCATTCCGCGATAATATTTCTAATATTTTGAACTACGAACTCATAACCTAAATTTTTTATAGTTTTTAATGGCAAAGCAATTTTGCTTTCAGTATCTCCCAAAGCTAGTCCTATTCTTTTTTCTCCATAATCTATGGCCAAAATTTTCATTAATTTCACTTAAGAAATTCCCAAAATATTTTTCCAAGATTAATGCCATGAAATTTATTTATTTCCGCTACACACGTTGGAGAAGTTATATTAATTTCTGTTATCTTATTTCCAATCATATCAATACCAGCAAAATAAATATTTTCTGAATATAAAAAATTTGCTACTTCTTGGCAAATTATTAATTCTTTTTTACTTAAAGTATATTTCTTTATAAAGCCGCCTGATGCTAGATTAGATCTATGATCATTTTTATTCGATATTCGAATTACTGCTTTTTCAATAACTTTACCATTAATAATTATTATTCTTTTATCGCCTTTTCGTGCCTCTTTTAAGTACTTCTGAACTAAGATATAGTCTTGACCTAAATTTGTCATATCTTCAAAAATCACATTAAGATTTTTATCTGATTCACTTATAAAATATATTGATCTTCCTCCCATTAAATTCAATGGTTTTAAAATTACATTTTTATGCTTTTCTCTAAAAGCAATGACATCTTTTTTATTTCTAGTTAAAATTGTATCTGGAATATGCTTTGGAAAATTTAGTGCAATTAATTTTTCATTATAATTTCTAAGTGAATACCCAGAATTTATAACTTGAGTATCTTTATTTTTTATTAAATCAAGTATGTATGTTACATAGAAATAATTATTATCAACTGGTGGATCCAATCTCATTAAAATGTAATTAAAACATGATAACTTAACTTTTTGTATTTCAGAAATTTGATAAGTGGGAATTTTTTTTAAAAATAACTTTAATTTAACAATACTACCTATTGGCTCAAGATTCTTTATAGCTAATGAGCCAGGTATTAAATAACTTACTTCATAACCAATTTTTTTAGCTGCTAACATTAATTGATAAGTTGTATCTTTTTTAAGATTTATACTTTCCAAAGGATTCATAATTATAAGTACTTTTTTATTCATGCCATTAGCCACTATTAAGTATTTTAATATATGAAAATGCTGCTATTACAGCCGTTTCAACTCTAAGAATATTATCACCTAAACTGACTGATAAAAAATTGAATTTTCCAGCATAATTATATTCTTCTTCTGTAAAGTCACCTTCAGGGCCGACTAATAGTGCACAAGGAATCAAATTATCATATACCTTAGACAACATTAATTTTACTCTTGTGTTTAAAATAATTTTTTGATCATATGAGCATCTTTCAATATAGTCTTGATAGGCAACTATGTCCTTGATAATTGGTAAGTAAGTTCTTTCCGACTGTTCACTAGAACTTATAGATATATTTTTCCAATGAGTAACTTTTTTTTGTAAATCTATTTTTTTTTGATTAAAAATTGAATTTTTTGATATAACAGGTTGTATTGATTCTATGCCAAGCTCTGTAAGCTTTTGCACAATTAAATCTGAACACGGATTCTTGCATATACTAAATGCAACTTCGATATTTGAATTTTTTTTATTATAGAAAATTTTTTTTTCTATATAAATTTCATAATATTTATTTTTTATAGATTTAATATATCCGTGATAATCATTTCCAGAATTATCAAATAATATAATTTTCTGCTGTTCTTTTGCTCTTAAGACAGTTGATAAATAATAGTAAGAATTATTTTTTAATAAAACTAAACCATTTTCATTTAAAACTTCTTTAGTATATAACCTAATTATTCGCACTATATAATTTAATATCTATAAGTATCATTTTTAAATGGTCCATTTTTATTGACACTAATATAATCAGCTTGTTTACTAGTTAGTATTGTTAATTTTGCACCAACCTTATCTAGATGTAATCGCGCAACTTCTTCATCCAAAGCTTTTGGCAAAACATACACTTTATTTTCATAAATTCCAGAATTCTGCCACAACTCTAATTGAGCTAATACTTGATTTGTAAAAGAGGCGGACATGACATAACTTGGATGCCCTGTTGCACAACCCAAGTTAATTAATCTTCCCTCCGCTAATAATATAATTTTTTTACCATCAGGAAATTCTATATGATCAACTTGGGGCTTAATGTTGTCCCACAAACATTTTTTTAATGATTGCACATCAATTTCATTGTCAAAATGCCCAATGTTGCAAACTATTGCTTGATCCTTCATTTGTTGCATATGCTCATATGTTATTACTGAAGTATTTCCAGTGGCTGTTACAAATATATCAACTTCTGATGCTACAGTTTCAATTGTTACAACTTTAAATCCTTCCATAGCTGCTTGAAGAGCACATATAGGATCTACTTCTGTTACCCATACTATAGCTCCAGCATTCCTTAAAGATTGAGCTGAGCCCTTACCAACATCTCCAAATCCGCAAACTAGAGCTGTTTTACCAGATATCATTACATCTGTCGCTCTTTTAATTCCATCCACTAGTGACTCTCTACAACCATATAAGTTATCAAATTTAGACTTTGTAACAGAATCATTAACATTAAAAGCTGGAACTTTAAGTTCATTTTTTTTAACCATTTCACATAAACGATGAACACCTGTGGTTGTCTCTTCTGACAAACCCCTAATATCTTTTAATAAACTAGGGTATTTTTCATGCATTATTAAAGTTAAATCACCTCCATCATCAAGTATCATATTAGGTTTCCATAAAGGATCGCCAATAATTGTTTGATCAATACACCACAAATACTCTTCTTCAGTCTCTCCTTTCCACGCAAAAACCGGAATACCTTTTTCAGCTAAGGCTGCAGCTGCATGATCTTGAGTAGAATATATATTACATGAAGACCATCTTACTGTTGCCCCAAGTGAAATTAATGTCTCTATAAGAACAGCGGTTTGAATAGTCATGTGCAAGCATCCTACTATGCGAGCTCCCTCTAATGGTTTCTCTTTATGATATTTATTTCGAAGAGACATTAAACCTGGCATTTCTGTCTCAGCTATTCGTATTTCTTTATTACCCCATGAAGCTAAAGAAATATCTGCAACTTTATAATCTGGATGAATTTTTTCTACAACTTTACTCATTTTAATATTTACCTCTTCAAATTAAGCTTTTAATCTTTTCAAGTTGATTAATTCTTTCCCAAGAAAGATTTAAATCATCTCTACCAAAATGACCATATGATGCTGTTTCTTTATAAATTGGTCTACAAAGATCTAGCATATTGATTATACCCCAAGGACGCAAGTCAAACACTTCATTAATAATATATACAATTTTTGATTCACTAATTTTTGAAGTTCCAAACGTATCAATACTTACAGAAGTTGGCTTAGCAACACCTATTGCATAGGAAACTTGCAACTCGCACTTATCGGCTAACCCTGCAGCAACTATATTTTTTACAACATATCTAGCAGCATAGGCAGCCGACCTATCTACCTTTGACGGGTCCTTCCCTGAAAAAGCTCCTCCTCCATGCCTCGCCATGCCACCGTAAGTATCAACAATAATCTTTCTTCCAGTTAATCCACAATCTCCAACTGGACCACCAATTTCAAATGATCCTGTAGGATTTATATAGACTTTAGACTCTTTCGTTAAATAATTTTTTGGCAAAACATCTTTAATTACTTTTTCATAAACATATTCTTTTATTTCTTTCTGACTTATATCAGGAGAATGTTGTGTTGATACGACTATTGTATCTATAGAATGAATTTTATTATTTTCATATAAAAATGTTATTTGACTTTTAGCATCAGGTCTTAACCAATTAACATCTTTCAATTTTCTTAATGTCGCCAACTTACGAACTAATCTGTGAGAATATGTAATAGGTGCTGGCATTAAAACTTCTGTTTCATTTGTTGCATAGCCAAACATTAGTCCCTGATCTCCAGCTCCTTGATCTTCATCATTATCCCGATCTACACCCCGAGCAATATCAGTAGATTGCAAACCTATTTTATTTAAAAATTCTACCGTTTTAGAATCAAAACCTAATTCCTCTGAGTTATAACCAATCTCACTAATGGTTTTTCTAACTATTTCTTCATAGTTAATTTTTGCCGAAGTTGTAATCTCTCCAGCTAAAACGACTATGCCTAAAGATTTTTCTTCTGACTTAACTAAAGTTTCACATGCCACTCTTGCTTTTTTGTCTTGCTCTAGTGCAGCATCTAAAATTGCATCGGAAATTTGATCACAGAGCTTATCAGGATGGCCTTCGGAAACAGATTCTGAAGTAAAAAATTTTAATGTCATAATTTTATTTTTAAATTAATTGTTTTTTAAAATATTATCATAATTATTTTTTTTGAGCTATAAATAT
>CAXNNI010000073.1:0-4802 GCA_964203715.1 Gammaproteobacteria bacterium | reverse complement strand
AGGTCGAGTTCTCTAGTAAAAAAAGCATTTAGCGAATCATACTGAAAAACATATTTTAACTTATATTCATCTAATTTAATATCAAATATATATATGTATAGTCTTATTAAAATATTTTTAATAGTTTTTTCTTCAATTCTAGATATTTTGAACATAATGCTAGATATAAAATGTAAAGGAAAAATATAAAAAATTATAACTTTAAATTTATTCATAATTATTATTATATTATCACTATTAAATTTCATATTTTTGGTACAATATAAGTTATGTCAGGTAATAGTCATGGCCAATTATTCAAAGTTACTACATATGGCGAAAGTCATGGTGAGGCTATCGGTTGTATAATAGATGGTTGTCCACCAAATCTCAAGATAGATATCGATTTTATTCAGAATGATCTTGATAGAAGAAAACCTGGAAAAACTAGACATACATCACAAAGGAGAGAGTCAGATATAGTAAAGATATTGTCTGGAGTTTTTGAAGGAAAATCGACAGGAACACCAATTAGTTTAATAATTTATAATGAGGATGCAAGAAGCAAAGATTATGCTGATATTAAAGACTTATATAGACCTGGACATGCTGATATTACTTACGACAAGAAATATGGTAATAGAGATTATAAAGGCGGAGGTAGGTCTTCTGCAAGAGAAACAGCTACAAGAGTTGCAGCAGGTGCCATTGCAAAATTATATTTAAAGGAGAAATTTGATTTAAAAATACAAGGTTATGTCTCTCAGCTTGGGCCAATAATTGCTGAACAAATCAATTATAGTGATATAGAAACTAATCCATTCTTTTTTCCAAATAATAACAAAGTTAAGGAATTAGAAGATTATATGGATTTATTAAGAAAAGAAGGTAATTCTATAGGCGCTAGAGTAAATGTTATTGCGAAAAATGTTCCAGTTGGTTTAGGAGAGCCAGTATTTGACAGAATAGATGCTGATATAGCAAAAGCTATGATGAGTATTAATGCAGTAAAAGCCGTTGAAATTGGCGCAGGATTTTCGTGTGTCACTCAAAAAGGATCTGAGCATAGAGATCAAATTGATTCAATAAAAGGTTTTTTAAGTAATAATTCTGGTGGAACTCTTGGTGGTATTACTTCTGGTCAAGATATTGAGGTAAGCGTTGCAATTAAACCAACTTCTAGTATTCGGATTCCAGGGAAAACAATTAATAATAAAGGAGAGGACGTGGAAGTTGTTACAAAAGGACGTCATGATCCATGTGTGGGTATAAGAGCGGTTCCTATAGTTGAGGCTATGTTAGCATTAGTATTGATGGATCATGTTTTAAGAAATAAAGCTCAAAATCAGTGATAAGAAATAAATCTTACTTAAAATTTTCTTCTTTCTATTTTTTTTACTTTTCTTGTTTAGGAGTTTTTTTACCATTTTGGCCTTTATATTTACATTATAAAAATTTTTCAGCCTATGAGATAGGTATTATATCTGGAACAATGATTGGAACTAAAATAATAGCTCCGAATATTTGGGGGTGGATTTCAGATTTAACCGGTTTAAGACATAAAGTAATTCAATTCGGAACTTTTTTTTGTTTTATAATTTATATTTTTGTATCTATAGCGAGTAATTTTACAGAAATAGTTATATTAATTTTTTTCTTTAGCTTTTTTTGGAATGCTGCCTTACCTCAATTTGAAGCTTTAACTATGAATGCTTTAGGCTCTTTGTATAATCAGTACAGTCAAATAAGATTATGGGGTTCACTTGGTTTTATAGTTTCAGTAATTATATTATCAATTTTTACAAGTGCACTCGGCATTCATATTGTGCCTTATTTTATTTTATTTTTTTTATTTTTAACTTGGATATCTACCTTATATATAGAAAAATTAAATATTAACTTTGAGTCTAGCAATAATTCTTTAATGAGTATAGTTTTAAAGCCTACTGTATTTGGTATATTAATATCATGTTTTCTCATGCAGTTGAGTCATGGTCCATTTTATGCTTTTTTTGCTATTTATCTTTCTGAAAATAATTATACTACAAATAGTATTGGTCTAATTTGGTCTTTGGGGATAATAGCTGAAATTTTAATATTTTTGAAAATATCTTCATGGATAAAAAAATATGGTTTAAAAAATTTATTTATATTAAGTTTTCTATTTGCATCAATTAGATGGATGTTAATTTCATTTTTTCCAGATATAATTCTTATCATAGTAATAGCAACTATTTTTCACGCAGTTACATATGGAATGTATCACGCAGTTTCAATATCACTAATTCATGAATACTTTACAGATGAGTATCAAGGAAGAGGTCAAGCATTATATTCAAGTGTAAGTTTCGGACTGGGTGGTTCTATAGGGAGTTTTTACAGTGGTTATTTTTGGGAGAAATTAGGTGGCGATATTGTATTTTTATATGCATCATTATTTGCTTTTTTAGGTTTTATTGTATCGTTTATCTTAGTAAAATCTTATAATAGATTAGGAAAAATATCATGAAAAAAACTTTGTACGACAAATTGTGGGATGAGCATCATGTGCATTCGTATGGAAATGGATATAGCCTTATTTATATTGATAAACATCTAATACATGAAGTAACATCTCCACAAGCTTTTGATGGATTAAAACAAGCAGGAAGAGATATCTGGAATAAAAAAAGTATTATGGCTGTTCCTGATCATAATGTTCCAACTAGATTTAGAGAAATTGGTATTAAAGATCCAATTTCAAAAATTCAAGTTGAAACATTAAATAAAAATTGTTCAAATAATAACTTATTAAAATTTGATTTAGATGATATTAGACAAGGAATTGTGCATGTAGTTGGTCCTGAACAAGGTATAGTTTTACCTGGAATGACAGTAGTTTGTGGGGACTCTCATACTTCAACACATGGTGCTTTAGCCGCATTGGCATTTGGTATAGGCACATCAGAAGTGGAGCATGTTTTAGCAACTCAATGTTTGTTAATGAAAAAGTCTTTAAATATGAATATACATATCATTGGGATTATGCCAGAGCATTTTTACTCAAAAGACCTAGCGTTGTTGATAATAAGTCAAATAGGTACCGCTGGAGGTACTGGATATGCAATAGAATATACAGGACAGTCAATTAAAAAATTGTCAATAGAAGCAAGAATGACATTATGTAACATGACTATAGAAGCTGGAGCCACTACTGGTCTTATAGCTTCAGATAATACAACAATTTCTTATATAGAAAATAGACCATTTTCGCCAAAAGGCGCATCATTAGTGAGAGCAAAAAAATATTGGGAAAATTTAGTTTCTGATAAAAATGTAAGTTATGATAAAACAATAAATATTAACATAAGCAATGCAACCCCAATGGTAACATGGGGAACATCTCCAGAAATGGCAGTAGGCGTTAATGAAAATTTGCCAGCCTTAGATGATGAAAGATTTGCTGCAAAGAAAGAAGATTTATTAAATGCTTTTAATTATATGGATCTTAAAGAAAAACAAAGCGTTAAATCAATAAAACTAGATAAGATCTTTATTGGTTCATGCACAAATTCAAGAATAGAAGATCTGAGAATTGTTGCAAATATAGTAAAGAATAAAAAAATTTCAAAAAATATAAAAAGTGCAATTATCGTTCCAGGTTCAGGACTGGTTAAAGAAGAAGCAGAAAATGAAGGTCTAGATAAAATTTTTATAAAAGCTGGTTTCGAGTGGAGAAGTCCAGGATGCTCAATGTGCTTGGGTATGAACGATGATAAATTAGAAGAATATGAGAGGTGTGCATCAACTTCAAATAGAAACTTTGAAGGAAGACAGGGTAGACTAGGAAGAACTCATTTAGTGAGTCCAGCCACTGCTGCTGCTGCTGCAATTTATGGTCATTTTGTAGATGTTCGTGATATATAAAAAAATATGAAGAAATTTCAAGAAGTAAAATCAGTGTTAGCGCATATCAATAGAAAAAATATTGATACAGATTCAATAATTCCAAAACAATATTTAAAAGCTGTTAAAAGAGAAGGCTTTGGCGAAATATTATTTGATGATTGGAGATATTTGGAGTCTGGAAATTTAGGAGACAATCATAGTTTAAGAAAAAAAAACCCAGACTTCTTTTTAAATAATTTAAGATATAAAAATACTCAAATTTTATTAACAGGTGAAAATTTTGGTTGTGGATCTTCAAGAGAACATGCTGTTTGGGCACTCTTGGATTACGGATTTAAGGTATTAATATCAACTAGCTTTGCAGATATTTTTTATAATAATTGCTTTAAAAATGGTTTGCTACCAATTGTGCTAAATAAAATTGATGTAGAAAAAATTATTGAAAATATAAGTGAAGAAGAAGTTTTGTATACAGTAAATTTACAAAAGCAGTCTATTTTTTGTAATAAGTTTGAAATTAACTTTGAGATAGACGAGAGAAGAAAAAAGACTCTTATTAACGGGACTGATGATATTTCTGAGACTCTAAAACAGATAAAAAAAATCAGAGAATATGAAAAAAGAAAATCAAAAATTACTCCATGGGTTTTTAAGTGAAAAACGATAATATGAATATATTGATTTTACCTGGAGATGGTATAGGTCCTGAAGTTACACGTGAAGGTCTAAAAGTTATTAGTGAAATTTCAAATATTTATAACTTAAACATAAGTACAGACCATGGTTTATTTGGCGGTGTAGCTGTAGATGAACTTGGTACTCCATTCCCTATAGAAACAAAAAAGAAAATTTTAAATTCTGATGCTGTATTACTTGGTGCTGTAGGAGGAAAACAATATGATGATTTGCCAAAAGAAAAAAAACCAGAGTCAGGT